>ONWQ01000056.1 GCA_900321565.1 uncultured Eubacteriales bacterium | reverse complement strand
TCCAGGCCTGGGCCTGGCAAACTTCTGGGGTGCAGAATTTGATTTCCCCCGCTGTCCGGCTTTTTCCCGGGGAGTCATGGATTGTGCCAGAAAAGGGCTGTATGCGTTCACGCTTCAGACCCCGGAGTATAATGCCAGAATTGTCTGGTGGATGGAGCATGCCCGTGCGTGCAGTATACAGCCGGAGTGGATCGTACCGACGCATGGGACCATTTATGCACTGGCAACGGCAATCCGATTGTTTGTGGGTCCTGGATCCCACATGCTGATGCTGACACCGGGTTACAGTCGCTATGCGCAGGCAGCAACACGACTGCAGAGGGTATGCCATGCATGCGCACTCTCCTATGATGCTGAAGCCCATCGTTATTCAGTGGACTGGGAAAAACTGGAACAGCAGGTATCGGACCCGAACTGTGCACTGCTCGTGATCTGCCAGCCCAACAATCCGACCGGTACCGTCCTGACGGAGCAGGAGCTGCGCAGGATAGACCAGCTTGCCAGGCAGTACGGAACCGCAGTGTTCTGCGACGAAATCTTTGGCGAGATCTCACTGACAGATCACCCTGTTCCCTCCTATGCAGCGATTATGACGGAGGATTCACCGGCCATGGTGTGTACATCCCTGGGCAAGTGCATGAGCCTGACCGGAGTGAACCATGCCAATCTGCTGATCCGGAATCCATCACTTCGCGAGCGCTACACGCGTCAGAAGTATGCGGATCATTATGGCAGTCTGGACCCTATGCTGTATGCCGGACTCATGCAGGCGTATTCCGAAGAAGGCCTGGAATGGCTGAAAGAATTGCTTTGTGTGATACGGAGCAACCGGAAGCTGTTTACAGAGCAGGCTGAAGCGCTGTTCCCTGGTGCACATGCTGTTCAGGCAGAAGGCACCTATGTGGTATGGATGGATTATTCGGACTGCGGTATGACAGAGAAAAAACTGAAATCGACATTTCAGAAGATCCGTTTCCTGGGCGATCCCGGAAGCGAGTATGGTGCTTCTGACATGTTCTGGCGCTATTCTGTTGCCATGCCTGCTGCGCAGATTCAAAGAACAATGGACTGGCTGAGATCACAGATGCAGGTATAAGGAGGAAAGAACGATGCAGATTGTTGAAGAAAAACAGGTAAGGGAACGCATGCAGGCAGGAGCCTGTGTTCAGCTGATGCGTGATGCGCTCCGGGATCTGGAAAGCGGGAAATGTGTCATGCCGCAGCGGCTGCTGTGCAGAATGCCCAATACGGCTGTCATGGGCTTTATGCCGGCGTATCTGGGGCGTGCTTTCGGCGCAAAGGTGCTGACGGCATACGGACCCAATGCAGGCAGCGGGTATCCGACCCATATCGGGTACGTCATGATGTTTGAATCTGAACACTGCACGGTTTCTGGTCTGGTGGATGCCACGGCAGTCACGGAGATCCGGACAGGGGCGGTGAGCGCGGTAGCGACAGATCTGCTTGCGCGCAGGGATGCACACTGCCTGGCTGTGATTGGTGCCGGCGCCCAGGCAAGAAGCCACCTTGCTGCGATTCGTGAGGTGCGCGATATTACACAGGTTCAGATTTATGATCTGAATATGGACGCAGCCGGGAAGTTCGCTGAAGAAGCGGAATCGCGGTATCATGTGCAGTGCTCTGTATTCAGCAGTGTCCGGGATGCAGTCCGGGACGCGGACATCATCTGTACACTGACACCGTCCAGAGAGCCTTTCCTGACCCGGGATATGGTTGCACCGGGAACACACATCAATGCGGTCGGTACGTTTACTCCTACCACACGGGAAGTCGCATCTGACCTTGTGGCTGCGAGTCGGCTGTATGCGGACCAGGTGAGCGCCATGCGCGCAGAAAGCGGAGAGTACCTGATTCCGCTTCAGGAAGGCGTGATCATGGAAGACCATATTGTGGGCAGTATCGGGGAAGTTCTGCTGGGGAGAGTGCCGGGCAGACGCAATGATGAGGAAATCACGTTGTTTGATGCACTGGGGCTGGCCATTGAAGATGTGGCATGTGCACAGGCCGTGCTGGAAGCGGGGAGCGTCTGAGGTCCATGCCGCCTGCGTTGACAGGCAATGGCAATGTGCTATACTTTCGCTGCTCGGATCATGCTCGCGGAAAGGCTCCGCAGAAAGAGGCGCGTATGGAAACTGTACGGGTGGCAGTCATTGGTGTTGGCAACATGGGCTCAGCACATGCAAAAACACTGCATGAGGGACGTATTCAAGGTATGCATCTGGTGGCGCTGTGCGATCATCAGCCCCGCAGACTGGAACAGCTGAAAGCCATGTATCCGGATGTTGCATGCTATGCTGAGTATCATGAGATGCTTCAGAAGACCGCACTGGATGCTGTGGTGATTGCCGTCCCGCATCCGATTCATGCCGAGATTGCCATGGAATGCATGGAACATGGTCTCCATGTACTGACGGAAAAACCCATGGATATTAGAGTCTCTCAGGCCAGGAAAGCGCTTGAAGTGGCAGAACGCACGGGTAAGATATACGCCATTATGTTCAACCAGAGGACCAATCCGCTGTTCCAGCGTGCAAGGGAAATCGTGCGCTCCGGAGAACTCGGTGAACTCAAGCGTACGGTCTGGATGATCACCAACTGGTATCGTACACAGCATTACTATGATTCCGGTTCCTGGCGTGCAACCTGGGCGGGTGAAGGCGGTGGTGTGCTGCTCAATCAGGCACCGCATAATCTGGACCTGTGGCAATGGATCTGCGGGATGCCGGTCTCGGTAACCGCATTCTGTGATGTAGCACGATATCATCATATAGAAGTTGAGGATGACGCGACCCTGATCACGCGCTATGCCAATGGTGCAACTGGGCTTTTTGTGACATCCACCGGTGAGTATCCTGGCACAAACCGGCTGGAAATCTCCGGTGATCGCGGAAAAATCGTACTGGAAAATGGCCGTCTGCACTGGTGGCAGCTTCAGGATGCGGAACATGTAGTCCGTGTGACATCGGATGTCAATTCACCTAAGATTCCCATGACAGAGACGGAATATGTGCCCGATGAAAAAGTGGAAGGGCACCCGTGGATTCTTCAGAATTTCAGTGATGCAATTCTTAAGGGTACCCCTCTGCTGTCTCCGGCTTCGGATGGACCGAATGAACTGGAATTATCCAACGCAGCTTATCTGTCTCAGTGGACGGGTAATTGCCCGGTCAGTCTACCGCTGGACCAGGCACGCTTTGATCATGAGCTGGAAAGACGGCAGGCGAATTCATCCTACCGTGAGATGGAAGAAACCGATACTCCGGACGGAAACTACAGCCATCGATGGCAGACAAACTGGTAAACAGTCTAAGCAACGAACAGAAGGAAAAGACGATTGCTCCGTAATACGGGCAATCGCTTTTCTTTTCCCGGTGTTTTCGGAATCTATGAACTGAACGCCAGAGTATCAGAATGCACGGATTCCGGCTTGACAGATACACCCGGGGGGTATATAATGCGGAAGAAAGATACCCTATGGGGGTATTTTGGAGGTATTATGAATTCGAATGAATCATGCTGTGAATGCGGTGTGGGCCGGAAAAAGAGGCGGACACAGGAAGAAGTCAGACAGCTGACGAATCGCCTGAACCGGATCGAGGGCCAGATCCGTGGAATCAAGAATATGCTTGACGGGGATGCATACTGTCCTGAGATTCTGAACCAGGTAGCAGCGGCAAACGCGGCTTTGAATGCTTTCGGGCGCGAATTGCTGGCAGCACACATCAGAACCTGTGTTGCACAGGACATCCGGGAAGGCCATGACGAGACCATAGAAGAGCTTCTGAAAACGCTTCAGAAGCTGATGAAGTAGGGAAGTGGGCTGAATGCAGCAGTATCAGGTAACAGGGATGAGCTGTGCGGCGTGTGCAGCACGGGTGGAGAAAGCAGTTCGTGCCGTGGAAGGGGTGACTGACTGCTCGGTCAGTCTGCTGACCAATGCCATGGGGGTCGAGGGCAGTGCTTCACCATCCAGTATTATTCAGGCTGTTGAACACGCCGGGTATGGTGCCAGTCTGGAGGGACAGGAAAAGGGCAGGGCACGGGAAGAAGCGTCAGCTGAACAGCTCGAAGACCGGGAAACACCGAAACTTGTCAGGCGTCTGATTGCTTCCGTGATCCTGCTTCTGCTCCTGATGATGATTTCCATGGGGCATGCCATGCTGGGACTGCCACTGCCGCCAGGGCTTGAAGGCAACCCGGTTGCGGCCAGTCTTGCCCAGATGCTTCTGGCGTCTGTGATTCTACTGATCAATCAGCGCTTCTTTATCTCAGGGTTCAGGTCCGTACTTCATGGTGCGCCCAATATGGATACCCTGGTTGCCATGGGGTCGGGTGTATCTTATCTCTGGAGTATATACCAGCTTTTTGTCATGACCGGTCTGCAGGTGCATGAGGGAACAGAAGCTGCCATGCGGTGCATGCATGGCCTGTACTTTGAATCTGCAGCCATGATTGTGACACTGATCACTGTGGGCAAGATGCTGGAAGCCAGAAGCAAGGGAAAAACGACAGACGCGCTGAAATCACTGATCCGTCTTTCGCCGAAAACGGCAGTGCTCGAGCGGGATGGCGCTGAGGTCACAGTCGCAGTGGATGAGGTCAGGATCGGCGATATATTTCTTGTGCATCCCGGTGCATCTGTTCCGGTGGATGGTGTTGTCATTGAAGGCAACAGTGCAATGAACGAAGCAGCGCTGACCGGTGAATCCATGCCGGTGGAAAAACAGCCCGGGGATTCTGTATCGGCGGCAACACTGAACACGTACGGTTTCCTGCGCTGCCGGGCGGAGCATGTAGGGGAAGATACGACACTCAGCCAGATCATACGTATGGTAAAAGATGCGGCGGCTACCAAAGCTCCGATTGCAAGACTGGCTGACAAAGTTGCAGGGGTGTTTGTACCGGCTGTCATCGGGATCGCATTCGTGACCCTGATTGCCTGGCTGATTGCCGGAAGAGAAATGAGCTATGCGCTGGAACGTGCCATCACTGTGCTTGTGATTTCATGCCCGTGTTCTCTGGGACTGGCGACGCCTGTTGCTGTGATGGTCGGTAATGGTGTGGGTGCGAAAAACGGTATACTGTTCAAAACGGCAGTATCCCTGGAAAACGCAGGCAAATCTGAGATCGTGGCACTGGATAAGACCGGGACCATCACCAAAGGTGAGCCGGTGGTGACGGATCTGATTCCCGGGGAGGGAATGGACGAACGCCGTCTTCTGGCGCTTGCAGGTGCACTGGAGAAGCACTCAGAACATCCGCTGGCAAGGGCAGTGCGTGCTGAAGCAGAAGCCCGTGGCATTGAATGTGATGAAGTGGAACAGATGGAAGTTCTGCCCGGCAACGGAATCCGG
>ONWQ01000096.1 GCA_900321565.1 uncultured Eubacteriales bacterium | reverse complement strand
TCTTTTTGTTACAATGGCTTACATGAAAGGAGGCTGCACCATGGCGGTGGATCATTCCCTGACAACCGGCCAGCTGTTCAGACGCTTTCTCCCTTATTACAGGAAATACTGGAAGACCATGCTTTTTGACCTTCTGTGTGCATCTATGACCTCAGTAGGTGAGCTTGTTCTTCCCATGATTGTCCGGGAGATCACCGGCCGGGCTGTGAACCCGGAAGGCGTTGCTGCACTGACTCCCGGATTCGTGTTCCGGATTGCGGGACTTTACCTGATTTTAAGAGTACTGGACGCACTGGCCAATTATTATATGCAGTCTGTAGGCCATATCATGGGTTCCCGGCTGGAAACAGATATGCGGACAGACCTTTTCGGTCACCTGCAGCAGCTTTCGTTCAGTTACTATTCGTCTACCAAAGTCGGACAGATTATGTCCAGGATCACATCCGACCTGTTTGAGGTTACGGAATTCAGTCATCACTGTCCGGAGGAATTCCTGATTGCGAGCATTAAAATGCTGGTCAGTTTTGTTCTGCTGATCCGGATGAATGTGCCGCTGACGCTGATGATGTTCTCCGTACTTCCGCTTATGGTCTTTTTTGCGCGCAAATATAACCGGAAGTTCCGCAGGGCGTTTAAGGAGCGGAACCGGCAGGTCGGAGAGATCAATGCTCAGGTTGAAGACAGCCTTCTGGGAATCCGAGTTGTGAAGTCCTTTGCCAATGAAGAGATCGAGGAAGCCAAGTTTGACGAGGGCAATCAGACGTTTCTGAAGCTGAAAGCCATGTCCTATAAGTATATGGCGGAATTCGGGACCTGCACCCGGATTTTTGATGGCGTGATGTATATGATCGTGGTGACCGGCGGTGCCCTGTTCATGCATGCCGGGAACCTGTCCATAGCTGACTTTACGGCATACCTGCTGTTTGCGACTGTCCTGCTCAATGCAATCCGCCGGATTGTGGAGTTCACGGAACAGTTCCAGCGGGGAATGACCGGCATAGAACGTTTCTATGAGATCATGGATGCACCGGAGGAGATACGGGACGCGCCGGATGCCCGGGAACTGCAGGCTGTCCGGGGAAACATTACCTTTGATAATGTGGGATTTCATTATGCGGATGATGCCACGGAGGTTCTGCATCATCTGAGTATGGAAGTCAAAGCCGGCCAGTCCGTGGCGCTTGTCGGCCCGAGCGGTGCAGGGAAAACAACCCTGTGTAATCTGATTCCAAGATTCTATGATGTAACAGAGGGCCGGATTCTGATTGACGGTCAGGATGTACGGAGCCTGAAACAGAAATCCCTGAGGCAGGCCATCGGCATGGTTCAGCAGGATGTCTATCTGTTTTCCGGGACGGTTCTTGACAATATTGTGTATGGTAAACCCGGTGCATCCCGTGAGGAAGCCATGGAAGCTGCCAGGCTTGCAGGCGCACATGAGTTCATTGAAATGCTGCCGGACGGGTATGATACCTATGTGGGTGAGCGCGGTGTGCGCCTGTCCGGTGGCCAGAAACAGAGGATTTCCATTGCTCGGGTCTTCCTGAAGAACCCGCCGATCCTGATCTTGGATGAGGCGACGTCAGCACTGGATAATGAAAGCGAGCACCTGGTGCAGCAGTCACTGGAAAAGCTTGCCAGAGGCCGGACCGTTTTCACCATTGCCCACCGTCTGACAACCATACAGGGTGCGGACATTATCTGGGTTCTGACAGAAAAAGGCATTGAGGAAATGGGAACCCATGAGGAACTGCTGAAAAAGGGCGGGATCTATGCACATCTGTATGCCATGTATATGACTGACGCAGTCGGAAAAGCCATCTGAGAAAGGGAGAGGAGAGAACGCGTATGCTGTTGAGAAAAGCAACAATGCAGGACCTGGAAGCGGTATGTACACTGTACATGGAGGTTTCCACCAAAATGGAGTCAGAAGGTCTCCATCAATGGCATTTCGGTGAGTACCCGAGCCGTGCCATTATTCAGGAAGATATCGAACGGGAAGAACTGTACTGTGTGTATGGTGAGCATGGCGTGGCCATGGCAGTGACCATCAGCACACGCCAGGCAGAACCGTATGATAATATCAACTGGCTGTTTGGTGTCAGGCCAGGCTACTTTTACAGACTGGCAGTCCAGCCGGCCAAACAGGGTCAGGGGTATGGAACCCAGATGATGGAAGATGTACAGTCAGTACTGCATCTGCACGGATGCGACAGTGTGCGCTGCGATACCTACGCGGACAATACCCTGGCCATCAAGCTGTTTGCCAGATGGGGTATGCGTCAGTCGGGACGCATCGTAATGCACGGGCGTCCGAAAGACAGTATCTGTTTTGAAAAACGTCTGACTGAAAAGTGCCCGCTCCTGCCACTGCGCATGCATCCAGCCTTCCGTGGCGGAAAACTGACCCCGTGGGGCGGAGAGCGCCTTCTGACAGAGTATGACAAGCCTATTGAGGATGTTCCGACCGGGGAAAGTCTGGAAGTGAGCTGTGTTCCGGGACTGGAAAGCATGGACGATACCGGTGTATCTCTGCCGGAACTGGTTGCAAAGTATGGTGCGCAGTTTGTGGGCAAGTATGAGTTCGCGCCCTTCCCGCTTCTGCTGAAACTGATCGATGCCAAGGGTACGCTTTCTGTACAGGTGCACCCGAATGACAATTATGCATATGCCAACGAGCACGGAAAACTGGGCAAAACGGAGGCCTGGCTGATTCTGCAGGCGCCGGAGGGCAGTAAACTGGTGTACGGGATCAAGGAAGGTACAACACTGGAAACCCTGAGAGCAGCCTGTGAAGAAGGCAAAAGTGTGGAATCCCTGCTGCGCTACGTAAACGTGAAACCGGGGGATGTCTGCTTTATCCCGGCCGGATGTGTACACGCCATCGGAGAGGGGATCCTGCTGTACGAAATCCAGCAGTCTTCAGATATTACCTATCGCTTCTATGACTGGGGCCGTGTGGACAAGAACGGAAAACCCAGGGAACTGCACCTGGAAAAGGCGCTGGCGGTCACGGACCTGAGTTTTCACCTGGATCCGATTCCTGCGCCGGATCACGGTGTTTCCAGGGTACTGGACGAGAATTATTTCACACTGGACCTGATTCATGTGGATGGCGAGGAAAAGCTTCCTTCCATCAATCAGTTCGGAATGCTGACAGCACTGGATGCGCCGCTGGAACTTGTCTGGGAAAACGACAGTTTCCCTGTTCGTAAGGGAGAAACGTTCTATATTCCCATGACTGCCCCGGTACTGTATGTGCGGGGAAAAGGGCTCGCGGCACTTTCCATGCCCAACAACTGACGGAATGCAGACCTGCGGCATGTGTCTTTCGGCATATGCCGCCTTTTTCAATGAATGGAGACGGGTGTAATGAAGAATGTGATGAAGCGGATGGCGCCGGTCCTGCTGGTTCTGCTGATACTGGGGAACAGTGTACTGATTCCGGACAGTGCACGTGCCGAAGCAACGGACATCGTGATCACGGAAGTGATGGCGTCCAACGGAACGTGGAGTGGCGGGCATGCCTATGACTGGGTTGAACTGTACAATCGAGGGAAGGATACTGCAGACCTGAGCGGGTGGTATCTCAGTGATTCCAGGAAAAAACCGGATAAATGGGCGTTCCCGGAAGGTACCCGGCTGAAACCCGGCAGCTATCTTCTGGTATACTGCAGTGGGAAAACGGAGGAAGCACAGCGCCCCCGGGATCTGATCTTTTACAGTACATTCAAACTGTCTGCGAAGGGCGATCAGGTGGTGCTGACAGACAGGAATGGC
>ONWQ01000345.1 GCA_900321565.1 uncultured Eubacteriales bacterium | reverse complement strand
GTATTTGCGCCTGCGAGGGCGCAAGCTAGTAATCTAGGGCTATGCCCGCAAATGAAAAGCCACCGGCTATGCCGGTGGATCTTTACTGCATAAAAAAAGCGTGAGCTTCTGACTCACGCCTTGTATTACAGTGTTCAGCGCTTGCGGCGCAGGAAGGCCGGAATGCCTTTGTCATCCTTGTCCATGACACCGGTATTCTGATTCTGTGCCTCTGCAGCCTGCTGTGGCTGGGTAGAACCGAATGTCGGCTGATATGGCTGCTGGATCTGCTGAGTAAACAGTTGGGGCTGTCCGTACTGAGGCTGCGCGGGCTGCATCTGCTGCTGATTATAATTATAGTTTGGCTGATACGTAGTATTCTGTGCATTTGGTACAGCCATGGAAGAGCGCCCAGTCACATAGGGTGTTGTCGCACCATCGATCTGTGTGCTGTAGCGGTCATTGTATTCATTCGCCGGCGGTGTTGCAAAGGAAGAAAAGCTGGATGCGTACTGGCTCTGATTACCATACAGACGCTCTTTTTCCTGCTCACGTGGTTTTCTTGCCGGTTCCTTGGGCGGGAACGGTGTCTTTTCGAAGCCTGTGGCAATAACGGTGATCCGCACTTCATCGCCCAGCGACTCATCAATACCGGCACCAAAGATGATATTGGCATCCGGATCCGCAGCTTCCATGACCATATTGGCAGCTTCATTGATTTCCATAATGGAAATATCACTGCCACCTGTAATATTGATCAGAACTGCGCGTGCACCATCAATGTTGGTTTCAAGCAACGGACTGGAAATTGCATCCTTTGCGGCGGTCACCATCTTGTTCTCGCCACTGCCAGTGCCGATGCCCATATGCGCCATACCGCCGGATTCCATAACCGTCTTGACGTCCGCAAAGTCCAGATTGATCAATGCAGGAACTGCAATCAGATCTGAAATGCCCTGGATACCCTGACGGAGTACATCATCCGCAGTCCGGAATGCTTCAAGCATGCTTGTGCCCTTGCTGACAACCTGCAGCAGCCGGTCATTGGGGATCACAACCAGCGTATCCACACGCTGCTTCAGATCTGCAATACCTGCCTCTGCATTCTTCATGCGCTGCTTGCCTTCAAAGGCAAATGGCTTGGTGACCACTGCAATCGTCAGTGCGCCCACATCCCGGGCAACCTCTGCAACAATCGGTGCAGCCCCGGTACCTGTTCCGCCACCCATACCAGCAGTAACAAAGACAAGATCCGCACCTTCCAGTGCTGCCGCAATCTCCTCGCGGCTTTCTTCTGCAGCTCTGCGACCTACTTCAGGAACTGCACCCGCACCAAGACCCTTGGTGAGTTTCTCACCTATCTGAATCTTGGTCTGTGCGCTGGACATACCCAGTGCCTGACTGTCTGTATTAATGGAAATGAATTCCACCCCGCGCAGACCGGCTTCAACCATGCGATTGACAGCATTATTGCCACCACCGCCGCATCCGACCACTTTGATCGAGGCAAAGCTCGCCTGATCGTCATTCTGGAATTCAATCACAACTGCATCCTCCTGACTTTGTACCCATGTTTAATATGCCCTATGGCTGTTCAGCCACCAAACAGACTCCGGAAAAACTCCCTGATCGCACCGCCATTCCTGGCTGGTTGATGATTCTGCTCTACAGTATCAATGATCAGGTCCATAAGCCCCAATGTGCTGGAATAAGAGTGACTGTTGAACGTCATGGTACGCTTCGGCGTATCCTTCACCATCTTATCCAGACGTGCGGCAAGGTATTCGCGCCCGCCACGGTTGAAGCTCAGGCCACCACCGGTCAGATAGATATTGGACCAGTTCCCGAGCTTAACACCACTGTCCGCAAAACGCTTTTTGATCTCATCAGCGATTTCGTCCACGCGACTGCAGATGATGTCTGTTACCTGTTCGCGGGTAAATGACTTGGCTGCCTGTCCTTCAACACCAGGGAGATCATATGTGCGCTCGGTGACATCCGTTCCAAAGATATACCTGCGCTTGATCTTCTCCTCTGCGTCACGCAGCGGGATATCAAGCCCCATCGCCAGATCTGCAGAAATATTCCCGCCACCAATATCAATGGTATCCAGATAGATGATCGCGTCACCTTCGACAATCATGACGTCCGTGTTCAGATACCCGATGTCAATCAGTGCACAGGTACGGTCACGATCTTCTTCCGAAAGGAACAGCATGGCTTCCCCGGCAGCAGTGGAATAGAACCCGTCCACAATGTATCCCATGGACTGCAGTCTCTGATTGACTTCATCCACAAAATACCGGTCTGCCACCACAAAGGAAATCATGGCACGCAGTTCACGGCCTTTCAGGCCAACAGGCTCAATATGTTTTTTCCCATCATCCACACAGAACCATGCCGGTGATGAATGGACGACCACACCAACCGGATCACCGAGTGTTTTTTCTGCAGCCCGGAAGATCGCTTTCACATCCTGCGGGGTTACTCTTGGGTCCGTCCCCGTAAGCGTAACCCTTGCTTCTGTCGAGTATACCTTTGTAAAAGCAGCAGGCACGCCCACATTCAGGTGTGTGATTTTCCTGTGTTTCAGCTGCTTTTCTGCATCCGTTATGGACTTGGCAATCTGGTCATTCAGATCTCCGGGATTATTCCAGCCATCCGCAAGATATCCATCATAGGCAGCAATGCCGGTTCCCACAATATCGCAGCGGGAAGAACCACTGTTTTCTGCCACCAGAGTAACAATCTTACTCGTGCCAAAGTCCAGTGCAGTAATTGTGGTTTTCATCAGGCATCGTCCTTTCTTTCTTGATGGCATATGCCGGCGAAACAGTATAACCGCATCTTATTTCCAGCATATCAGTCTTCATTATACTTACTTTCCCATTCCTTTGCAAGCTTTGCTTTGTTGCAACTGTTATACGATGTTCTCCGGAATATAGGTGGGAGTTTCCGGAGTGGAAACATCAATCGTTCCCATAGTCTTTCCTGCTTCCTTCAGCTTTTCAATGGTCAGAGCCATGGAACGCAGTTTTGCGTGCATCCGTTCGCTGCCGCCAAATCGCACTGAATACCCGTCTTTCGTGACCATACAGATATTCCGGATATCATTCAGAAAGATCCGGCTGATGCCTGACTGCATGTTCATTGCACGGAGCTGAAGAAGAATCTCACCATAAATTGACAGCTGTTCCTGTCTGTTCATGATCAGATGCTTGCCCAGAACGCATGTATGAATATCAAGTCCTCGGACTTCGATCATGTCAGGCTGTGCCTTCCCGTCACTGGTTTCCTCCAGCACCATACCACTCTGATCAATGATGTATATGATACCCAGATGCTGGACAAAGGCCTCCTGATTTCTTTTCCGTACACGGAGAACCACTTCATGCGGAATTCTGGTATCCATGCCCACAAGGATGTAATAGCGATTGCGGGCAATATTTGCTGCTATGGCGTCTTCATTCAGAGAAAGGATATTCATGCCAGGCTCGATCTCGGACAATTCCTTTGCCTGGTCAATATCTGAAAGCAGCTGTGGCAACTGATCCTGCCCTACTGTTTCGCGCTGGAGTTCAGGATTGGTAAACTGAACCGTTACCGTCCCCACGTTGAAGATCATCCATCTGGCTATGGTCAGCAGGATGGCAATCACTGCAATGCAGATCAGTATGATATTGAATGCATGCCGGTCATCGGTCACAAGATGCCGCAGACTGTGCCAGGCTCTCTCGGTCGCGGTGGTTTTCACCGGGTGTGTCCCATTCTTTGCAGACATCTCAGACCGCTTGTGAGCATCCTGCCAGAATGTACCATGATGCCCTACCAGGTTTTCTGAGCGTTCGCTGGCCATGGAAGGGTCCACAGCAAAGTCACCGAATGGATCCAGCATGACATCCTGATAATCATGCCCGGTTACAGGGACATAGCCGCGGTCATTCCCGTCATGGATGCCTTCAAGACTGTTCAGTTCCGTAATCTCACCGTGATAGCCGCCCATTTGCCATGAAACGGAAGCCCGCACGGCCGGCATTGTATATACACCAGCTGAGGAATATGCAGAAGTGGCTGGCTGTTCTGTTCTGTTCCTTTTGCCCAGACGCACCCTGCCTTCCTCCTTTCTGTGTTTACATAGCGCGGACAATCTCCTTAAACTGTCTTCCCCGGTCTTCGTAATCCTTGAACATGTCAAAGGATGCACAGGCTGGCGACAGCAGTACATTCCATCCATTTCCCGCAAGAGCCCGGGAGCATTCCACCGCTTCCTTCAGGCTGCCTGCTCTGTGAATCGCTTGAAAACCGTTAGCACGGAGTGTGTATTCAATCTGATCTGCTGTGACACCAATCAGGACAGCCTCACGGATCTGTCCTGATGCAAGCATGGATTCTGCAAGCGGTGTGAAATCGCAGTGCTTATCCGACCCGCCGAGAATAATAACCGTCGGGCGGGTCATGGTTTCAACCGCACGTATCGTGGAATCCACATTGGTCCCCTTGGAATCATTGTAATAAGTCACACCATCAAGCGTGCGTGTAAATTCGATCCTGTGCTCCACACCCCGGAATGACCTCAGTGTGTCCGCAATGGTATCCGCAGCGACACCGGACACATAGGCTATGCAGACAGCTGCCAGCGCATTCTCAAGGTTATGTGGTCCCGGAATATAGATATCTGCCGCCGGGCAGATAGCGTTCTCCCGTCCATCGAGACGAAAGATCACATTCCCGTCGCGAACAAAAGCACCATTCTCAACCTCATGTTTCCGTGAGAAGAGAAGCACCCGGCTTTTAACCTGATCCCTGAGCGGAACCAGTCTTGGATCGTCTGCATTGAACACAGCAAAGTCATCCGAAGTCTGGTTCTCAAACATCCGCATTTTCAGTCGGGTATACTCTTCCATGGTTCCATGGCGGTTCAGATGATCTTCCGTGATATTCAGAAGTGCTGCTGCATGCGGATGAAACGTATCAATCGTTTCCATCTGAAAGGATGAACACTCGCACACATACATATCACCCGGTTTCCCGTTGAGCACTGCCAGTGAATAAGGGTACCCGATATTCCCGACCGCATGTGAGTTACGGCCTGCATGCCGAAAAACTTCATCAAGGAGAGTGACTGTCGTCGTTTTCCCATTGGTTCCGGTGACAGCCACTAAATCTCCTTGAGAAAGCTGACAGGCTAATTCGATCTCTGCAATCACGCGGATGCCCTTTTTCCGCGCCTCAATCACGAATGTTGCCTTGTCAGGTATGCCTGGGCTCAGGATCAGTGTATCCTGGCCCTCCAGCAGCGAATCGGCAGGACATCCGAACCTGCGGGTGATCGGAAGCCCTTCCAGGGGATGTATGGTATCTGCGAGATCCTGCTCTGTCTTTGAGTCGTTGACCGTAACATGTGCGCCCTTTGCACACAGAAGCTGTGCCGCTGCCACACCGCTTCTGGCCATGCCAACCACCAAAACATTCTTACCGGTATAATCCATGAACCCTGTCCAGCTTTCGTTTTAATTCAGCCAGGTACTGAGAACCGAAGCAATAGTCAGAATACCTGTAAAGCATGCATACATGGAAACAATCTGTGTTTCTGTATAGCCGCTCAGTTCAAAGTGATGATGAATCGGAGACATCTTGAAGATCCGTTTCCCGTGTGTCACTTTGAAGTATATGCGCTGGATGATCACGCTGAGTGATGACGCAACCAGTGTTGCATTCATAAGCAGCATGTACAGCGGTTTTCGGGTCAACATTGCCATCCCGACTACTGCACCGCCGATGAACATGGAACCAGTATCACCAAGAAAGATTTTCGCAGGATAGCGGTTGAAGCGCAGGAAACCCATAGCTGCACCGCATACGGCTAAGGCAAATAATGCGGCGGAGGCGTAGGAGGTAACCGCCTCCGCCTGGTGAAGTTCATTCGCAGCCTGCATCATGATCAGTGCCATGGCTGCCCATCCGGTCATGGAGACCGAAGTCACTGTAGACAGCAGGCCATCCAGTCCGTCCTGAAGATTGGCGCTGTTAACCATGAACAGCACAACCAGCGACATCAGCGGAATGTAGAATATTCCCAGGTCCCACTGAACATGGAAAAAAGGAATATCAATCTTTGAGCCGACCATCGGATGCAGATAACAGTACGCCGAAAAAGCAACTGCTATCACAATCTGTCCGGCAATCTTCTGCCAGGGAGTAAGTCCTTCATGGCGTTTCTTGACCGCTTTGATATAATCGTCAGCAAAACCGACAAGCATGGAAAGAAGAGAAACTGCCAGTAACGCCAGAATCATGTCCCACTTTCCAAGATATGCACCAGGGTGCAGCAACAGGCTCAGCAATGTCACAGCACATACAATCATCAGTCCGCCCATCACCGGCGTTCCCTGTTTCTTCTGATGGCTCTGGGGACCCAGATCATATATAGTCTGTCCAAAATGCAGTTTCCGTAAAAACGGAATTACCTTTGGTCCCATGAACAGGACCAGCAGCCACGCACCAACCAGTGCCGCAATCATACGGATCATGATTTCTGTTCTCCACTTTCAGACTGCATTTCCTGCAGTACTTCCTGAACAACCACTTTTTCATCAAACGGTCGTTTCACGCCCTTGATTTCCTGATAGGTTTCGTGCCCTTTCCCAGCAAGCAGCACGATGTCGCCTTCCCGCGCAATTGACAGAGCCCTGCGAATTGCACTTCGCCTGTTCTCGATCACCTCATAGGGTTTACCTGTCGGCTTGATTCCCTGTTCAATCGCTGCAAGAATTGCCATGGGATCCTCACTGCGCGGGTTATCACTGGTAAGGATACAGTAGTCTGCCAGCATTCCGCCGATCCGCCCCATCTGCGGTCGTTTTCCATGATCGCGATCGCCACCGCATCCGAATACGGCAATCACTCTTCCCTTGGCAAATTCCCGTACAGTAGTCAGAATATTCTTCAGTGCATCCGGTGAATGACTGTAGTCAAGAATGACCTTATACGGGGTTCTTGTCTCCAGCATTTCAATTCGGCCCGGCACGGACTTGATATTACCCAGACCCTGTCTGATTTTTTCCATGTCTACGCCCAGGATCATGGCACACGATGCTGCTGCCAGGGCATTATAGACATTGAACATACCGGTCATGGCCAGATTCACACGTGTGGAATGCATGCCATGAAGAAGAACCTCAAAGCTGACACCGGTTTCACTGATCTCGATATCCCTTGCAAACAGGTCCGCATCCGCGCATATTCCATAGGTGATATGCGGAACATGAAGATCCGGCAGAATCTTGGATACAGTCTCTTCATCAGCATTCAGGGCAACATTCAACACATTTCCGCCGACAATGAAACTCTTCTTGGTTTCAAAGTACCGGTCCATGGTCTGAAAATAGTCCAGATGGTCCTGGCTGAAGTTTGTAAAGATTCCCACATCAAACACCATGCCATCCAGTCGGTGCATGTCAATGGCATGCGCTGAAACTTCCATGCCGACGACTTCCACGCCACACTGTACCATTTCGTTCAGTGTTTTCTGCAGTTCCACCGGGTCCGGTGTGGTAAGATGGCTGGCAATCTTGCGATCACCGATCATGGTGCCTGTTGTACCAATCAGTCCGCAACGGTATCCCGCCGCTTCACAGATTGCTTTAAACATATAACTGGTAGTCGTCTTGCCCTTGGTGCCCGTGATACCGCACATTTTCATTTTCCGGCTGGGCCAGTCATAGAAAGCTGCACAGATACGTGCCATAGCAGCACGACCGTTGCTCACCAGAATCTGGGGCACGTCAAATTCGTCCAGATAATGTTCCACTACCAGTGCAACGCATCCGTTCCGGAGTGCTTCGCCTGCAAACCGGTGTCCGTCAAATCGTTCACCCTTGATACAGAAAAAGATACCACGATCCGATGGTTCACGGCTTGAGGAGACAACTGAACCGATCTCAAGCTGGAGATCTCCTCTCGTGCCTTCCAGAAACGGGAGATCTCTGATTAATGTTTCAAGCTTCATGATTTTACTCCATAGAATCGTCGAATTTCACATTCTGTGGTGTCAGCAGCGCATTTTCCGGTGCATACAGCTTAATCGTTGTCGACTTGCTTGCCGCCACCATACCGAGTTCCACTGCACGGGTGGCAATCTTTGCGCCGTCCAGTGCATTGTCATATTGATCCTGCAGACTTTCGCACTGCAGGTTCATATTTTCTATACGTTCATTCAGTTGTTTGATTCTTGCCGATGTCTGCCACACACTCACGCGTCCGGTCATAAAAACGATGAGGCAGATCGCGGTTGCCAGTATCATAACCGGTACCGCAATCCGTCTGTCCATTCCAAAACTGGTGGCGCTTTTCTGTTGTTCACGATCCATGGCACGCTGGGCCTGCATTCTCTGATACCTGCGCCCCTGTTCTACATGTGCCTCACGGTATACCGGCTGCATGTCTGCGTCCACTCCCGGCATCGGAATCGCTGACGTGATCTCACGTCGAATCTCAAACGGTCCGCTCCGGTCGGATTCCACGCTGGTTTCCAGGAGACGTTCCCACGCTTCCTTGCTCAGGCGTGCTCTCCGCCGCCCACTTTTTTGCATTGTTCAGTCTCCTTTCCCCTGATTTTCCGTACTGTCAAGGGCGTACGGTACCCATTTGATTCATGATTGCAGTAAAGTCATCCACATGATCCATGAAGTACTGGGATGCTTCAGCATCCTTCGTGCTCGCCACAATACGCACATGATCATTTGCGCCTGTGATCTCCACGTCTTTTTCATCTTTCAGGATCATCTGGCGTATCTTTGCAGGTAATAAAACACGCCCCTGCTGATCGCATTCCTGGCCACGAAAAGACAGGGCATCAAACATCTCCAGATATCGCATCAGGGCTGTATTAAAACTCGCGAGCTTCCCATAGCGGTCTCTTTCGCGGGCCCATGCTTTGTTTGGATAGAGTGCAATGGATTTGAAGTCAAAAGACGGGGCGACATAAAAGGAATCGCCCAGCATTTCCCGGAAAGCCTGAGGTACAACCATTCTTCCCTTACTGTCGAGAGAATGACTGTACCATCCAATGAACGAATGCTCGTATGCTTCCAGGCATTTATCTTCATCCAGCGGGGAACATACAGATCCGGTATCTGATGCAGTTTTCACGTCCTGATCCATCGTTCCCCCACCTTTCCACACTTTTCGACCCAAAATTGGGATTCAATGACATTATATTCCACGTTGCAGCAGCACGCAAGCCTTTTTCTATCTTCATTTCCGGGTTTGCTCATGCTTGGTTTTGAGGTTAATGTCATCAAATTGTAACAATTTCATTTGTGTACAAGCCGCGATTTTGTGGTTCGCATCTCTCCGGAACACATATTTTGTGTACAGAAAAAGCACCGATGCAATACATCGGTGCTTTTTCTGCTGTTTTATGAGATTTCTGAAATATTTTTTTCTGAAATCCCCAAAAAAATTTTTTCTGTTTTTTTTGCGATTTTGATCTCAGCCATCTGAAAACCCAGCGCGTCACAACTCACCAGATGGTACGCAATGTCATGATATACCCCCTGGAACGCTGTCCGGATGCCAGGTCCATGAAGATGTCCGTATACTGCCGTATCCACAGTATACTCTTCCATCAGTGCTGTAAATCCAGTATCAAGATTGTCTGCACTAAGCGGCGGATAATGCATCATCACAACCACTGGACGTTTCTGTGCAATGCTTCTTGCTTCCTTCAGTGCCATTTCCAGGCGCTGGAGTTCTCTGTTATAAATCTTCATATCCTGTGCAGTCATCGGGTTTTCTCCGCCCGGAAGAATCCATCCGCGTGTGCCGCAGACAACAAATTCTTCGCAATCCACACAGGAATGCTGAACCGCATACATTCCCGCCGGCAGAAGACTCCGCAGTCTCCCGACAGAAGACCACCAGAAATCATGATTGCCTTTCAGAAGAATCTTTTTTCCGGGAAGCCGGGCAATCTCCATCAGATCTTCCTTTGCAGCGTCCATAGTCATAGCCCAGGAAATGTCTCCCGGAATCAGGACGACATCGTCCGGATGCACACGATTCAGCCAGTCGGCACAGATGCGTTCAAAATGATGATCCCACTGTGGCCCGAACACTTCCATAGTCTTATTCATGCCACCCGGCAGATGCAGGTCAGCAATGGCAAACAGCTGACTGCTTTCCCGGGAGTCATCGTTCGTCGAGTTCGTCTTCGTCGTTGTCATTTTCGTCCCGTTCCTCATCCTCGCGAACACGTTCAAGACTCAGAGCGTCACTGTCTTCAAAGTCTCCTCCGACGTCAGTATCATCATCTTCAATCGGCAGAATTTCATCCATATTGCTCACAGAGCTCACACTGTTGAGGGTATCGGTTGCATCCGGATCCTCTCCGTCATCGGAATGTATTGCATCATTGCCAGCTTCATTCATTTCACGCAGGCACATGAGACAGACATCACGCCCCGGCAGCACAGGATTCTCATTGCAAATGGAACAAAGTTCCTCCTCTTTCTCTCCACTGTTACGCATTTCCTGCAAACAGATTTTGCAGTATTTATCCGTCTCTGCCATATAATTCAGCTCACAGCGGGGACAAATCACCAGCTTCATTCAACGCTCCTCCATCCATGCCAGTCATCCGGATATTCCGGTGCTCAAAAATTTCTTTTTCCCACTTTTCAACCGGTTATTCCCACCCGGACACGCATACAAGAGCCTGAACGCCACAGATTTGCTTCAGACTTGCCGTTCTGCCCCAAGGTTCTCCACACCGGTACATTCGGATTGGGATCCAGAGGCACAAAACCCCATGAATTGTTACCCTGTATGCGTGTCGCATTATACACATGCTGTTAGGGCTGTCAAGCTCTTTTCTGAACTTTGTCAGCCTTCCGCTGCATTTTTCCTTTTCCGCTGAGGAAAACCATCCATGAGCTCTTTCACAGCATCAAAAAATCATATATAATGTCATCGTAAAGCTGATACAGAAAGGATTCAGAACTTGGCTAAAGAACGGATTGGAATTCTTGGCGGAACCTTTAATCCGATCCACGAAGGACACATAGCAATGGCCAGGGCAGCGCTGCAGAATGCGCATCTGGACCGTGTTCTGATCCTTCCGGATGGTACTCCGCCCCATAAGACCGGTATAGCAGATGCTGAAGACCGTTGGCGCATGGTCTCTGTAGCCGTTGTACACGAAAAAGGTCTGGAAGCATCCCGGCTCGAACTGGACCGCGAGGGAACAACTTATACCTATGATACACTGAAAGCCTTAACCAAGGCGTATCCGCGCGCTGATCTTTTCTATATTATTGGTACGGATACGCTCATGGAACTGCATACATGGTTCCGCAGTGATGATGTGCTTCATATGTGTACCTTCCTGGTCTGTCCCCGACGTACGGATCATGCACCTGAGGAAATCCTTCAGGAGCGCAAGCGTCTGACCGCTCTGGGAGCCCGCTTTCAGAGTGTGGACATGCCGATCTATAATGTTTCCTCCACGGATATACGCAAAGCACTTTCAGATGGCACAGCCAGCCAGCTGCTTCCGGTTCCGGTACTGGAGTATTGCCGTGTTGCTGCCCTGTATGGGCTTCCTCAGCGTTTTCGTCAGGGCCGTGAATGGCTGGCCATGCTGTTCCATGATCTGACTGTCAAACGTTTTGCTCACACCCTGTGCGTCGCACATACTGCCGTGTACCTTGCCCGGGTTCACCATCTGGATGACCGGAAAGCCGAGATCGCAGCTCTTCTGCATGACTGTGCCAAATGCATGCCCATGAAGAAAATGCAGAAGATCTGCCGGGAACATGCGCTGACCAATGATGTCACCATGATCGAAAGCGGAGCTCTGTTGCATGCCATAGCCGGCGCATACCAGGCAGCTTCGGTGTATGGTATTGAAGATCCGGATATTCTTCGTGCCATCAGCTGCCACACTACCGGGAAAATCGGTATGACTGATCTGGATATGGTTGTCTATCTGGCCGATAAGATCGAACCGACACGGAATGCCTATCCGGCACTGAGTAAGGTACGGATGCTGGCTCCACTGTCTTTGTCCAAAGCCATGCTGTACTCCATTGAGAGCACGCAGGCCTTTGTCAAAAGCAGCAGTAAGCCATTGCATCCGCAGTCCATACGCACTGCTGAGTGGCTGAAAACACTTCCGGAAGTTCGCGAAAGATAAGAGTTTCCCTGCTGGTCCGGGTTCAAGCCTGCCGGATGCTCTTACACCATTATATAAGGAGGTTTTCCCATGAACGATCAGGAACTTACTCTGGAGATTGCCAAAACACTGGACGACAAAAAGGCTCTCAATATTATTGCCCTGAAAGTGGATCACCTGACCGTTATCTGTGACTATATGGTCATTGCGTCCGGCCGGACACCCAATCAGGTCCATGCATTGGCCGATGAAGTCGAGGATAAAATGGCGGAGGCAGGTCTGACATTACGTCGCATCGAAGGGCAGAATGAAGCCCGGTGGATTGTCATGGATTTCGGGCGCATTCTGGTGCATCTTTTCAGTCAGGAAGAGCGTGCATATTATAAGCTTGAAAGACTCTGGGATGACGGAACAAACCGTCTGGATCTTTCCTTCCTTGATGCAGAAGAATAAGTTTCAGGACAGTATCACAAGCAGGGGATCATCCCCTGCTTTTTTCATGCAATCCATCGGAGCATCAGCATATATACCATAGTACCGCCGAAAACAGACAGCATCATTTTCTTACGGTATACCTGCAACAGAACGGTCACGAGAATGCCGGCTGCCGCCGGAAGCCAGAGATGTACCTGGGTAAAGGAGACATCCTTCAGGCAGTATACAATCAGCATCATCATGGTCGCTCTGGGAAGCTGTTCACCCACAGACCGCACAAACGCCGGAATCTGCTGTTTTCTGCGAAAGATCAGGAACGGCAGCGCACGGATACATGCCGTAACGCAGGCCGCTATCAGTATGGTGAAAATCTGCTGTGCCCGGTTCATGCTCCACGTGCCTCCTTACCCTTTTCCCAACTGTAACGCACCGTAAAGCCCGACAGCATCAGCATCATGCTGACCAGAAGAAAATGCTCCCGGCCGACGACAAGCAGGCATAGCAATGTACCTGCACCGCCAAGCAGCGGTGCAAACAGCACTTCATCCCATCCAATCTCTCCGCGTCTGCAGCGGGATATCGCATTCGTTGTCTGATCAGTTACAATCACCGTGAAAAGTGCAGTCATGGAAAAATCAATCCCGTTCAATGCAGACAGCGGAAGCATTCCTCCGGCAATTGTGCCCAGGATTGTACCAAGAACCCAGTATATCTGGTCGAGCAGTGAGACTGCTGTATACCATGATGCAGCGCTCACACCAGATGGCATATCAGAGCAGACAATGGAATAAGTCTCATCCGTCAGAGAAAAGATCAGATATGGTAATGCCTTTCCGGTTTTCCGGTAATGCGGCAGCATGGTCAGACCATAGAACAGGTGCCGTGCCTGAATCATGCAGCTGAGCATCAGAATCATCACTGGAGCAAAATTCCTGGTGAGCGGTTCTACCAGGGCGAACTGCAGCGAACCGCCATAGATCACAACGCTCATGAGTATCCCGAGTCCTGGCGCATGTCCCTGTGAACGCATGGCAACCCCGAATGCAATGCCCAGGAAAAGATAGCCTGCCATGACCGGCAACGTATACGGGAATGCAGTTCTGAATCCGTTTCGCAAACTTCCACCTCCACCGGACAAAATCTTCTGCATTATACCGTGCACATATCTTATTTTCTGCCTTCATTCTGTCCCTTTGATGTTTTTTTCTGCAAAATAAGGCTCCGGTCCCGTCAGGAACCAGAGCCTGTATTTTCATCAGTCCGGCATGGGAATCGTCACAGAATGGGTAAGCTTACGTCTGCTTCCGTAAACAGAGACCTCCATTGGCTTGCCTTCTTCCAGTGTCAGTTCAACCTGTTGCGGAGTCACCCGCATCTGCAGCAGACGACCACGGTACAGCAGTCTGAATGCATAGCCTTTCCAGCAGTCCGGAAGAAAAGGTGAAAAGCTCAGACCTTTTTCAGTGCGCATACCTGCAAAACCCTGTACGATAGTCAGCCAGCTTCCTGACATACTGGTAATATGCAGGCCGTCTTCTGTATCACGGTTGATATTATCCAGATCCAGCCGCGCCGTTCGCTTGTACATTTCCACAGCTTTATCCCGCATACCCAGGCGTGCGGCCAGAATGGCATGCACACAGGGAGAAAGGCTGCTTTCGTGGACGGTCATGGGTTCATAAAAATCATAGTTGCGTTTCAGAACATCCCGGGAATAGAGATGTTCCAGGAAATACAGTCCCTGAAGCACATCAGCCTGCTTGATGTAGCATGACCGCAGAATATGATCCCAGCTCCAGTGTTGATTGATGGGGCGTTCCGCTTCCGGGATTGCGCTGGCAGGAACCAGCTCCTTATCCAGGAACGTATCATGCTGTACAAACACCCGGAGTTTACGGTCATACGGAAGATACATGTGTTGCACAACATCCTTCATGTGTGCTGTTTCTTCCTCGGTCACGCCAATCTCCCGTCTGCGTGCTTCCCCCGCTTTTTCCAGGCTCTCGAGAAAATACTGGATTGACCACTGTGCAATCCTGTTAGTATACCAGTTGTTATTGACATTGTTCTCATATTCATTGGGCCCGGTAACCCCATGAATCATATACTTGCCCGTTCTTTCCGAGAAATGTGCACGGTAGGCGTAGAATCTCGCAATCCCCAGCAGAACTTCCAAGCCTTCCTGAAGTCGATACGTTTCATCCCCCGTATAGACAGTATAGGCATAGATGGCATGCGCAATGGCACCATTACGGTGGATCTCCTCAAATGTGATTTCCCATTCATTATGACATTCGATGCCGGTAAAGGTCACCATCGGGTAAAGTGCACCACGCAGACCCAGCGTTTTTGCATTCTCATAAGCTTCAGGAAGCTGGTTATACCGGTATAGCAGAAGCTGACGTGCAACATGCTCTCCTGCTATGGACATGTATACCGGCAGACAGTAGGCTTCCGTATCCCAGTAAGTTGCTCCACCGTATTTTTCCCCGGTAAAACCTTTGGGGCCAATGTTCAGACGCGCGTCTTCCCCTGAATATGTGGAAAGCATCTGAAAAAGGTTGAACCGTATGCCCTGCTGGGCACCGTCATCCCCTTCAATCTGCACGTCTGCCATTTTCCAGCGTCTTGCCCATGCTGCACTCTGCTGCTCCAGCGCATGCTCCCAGCCTTCCTCTGCAGCACGGGCAACACCGTCTCTGGCTAGAGATTGCAGTTCTTCGGCATGATGGTCCCGATCGGTCACCACATACACAAACTTATCAAGGACGGCAGTCTCACCCGCCGTAAGGTATCCGACATACCGCAATGCACAGTATCCCGGTGTCGCTTTCTCATCCACCAGGTTCATCTTCTGTGCACATGCCTTTTCGGCAGCGCAGACGGTAAACCTCGGCGTACCGAACGGGTTGGACTTGGTCCTGACTTCAATCACACCCGTCTCTTCTGCAGCGCTCCCGCTGAGCATTTCCCAGAAACACTCCTGATAATTTGCACCTTCATCCCGTACATTCCCGTCCAGGTAAGGCTCCATCACAATTTCGGCATCAAATGTAGGGGTCAGCGTGTAGCGAAGTGCCAGCAGTTCATGTGTCTGCAGGGAGACCAGCCTCCAGGCTTCCAGTGTCACGCTGCCCTCATTGGTATCAAAAAGCACTCTGCGATGAAAGACACCGGTTTTCATATCCACTTCTCTGAGGAAATCCCAGACTGCCACTCGGGTCATATCAAGAAGCTCTCCATTGATCCGGACATGGATCCCGATCAGATTGGCCGCATTGATCATTTTTCCAAAGTACTGAGGATACCCGTTTTTCCACCAGCCTACTCTTGTCTTATCCGGGAACCAGACACCGCCCAGGTATGTTCCCTGATGACTTCTGCCAGAATAATCCTCTTCAAAATTGCCTCGCATGCCCATGTATCCGTTGGCAATGCTGGTTATGCTCTCTGCCAGCAGCATTCGTTCCGGATTCCAGCCATGTTCGGTTACTTTCCACGGATTCGTCGAAAAACTCATTGCATTCCCTCCACATTCATCTTCCTGCCCATTCATTATACGGGGAAATAGCCGAAGGTCAATTGTCCGTCTTTATTCCCGGATATGGTCGTTGACACAGTCAGTCAGTCGTGTATGATGCATTCCTGGATGGCAGTTTACATACCATGCCGTTCCGGCCGGAAGGAGAATACTCTATGTCTTTGAAACTGCTGGCACTTCTGATTCTTACACTTGTTTTCGTATACAATCTCTCGCTTTCCCTTCTGAAAAGACGCTCGGCCACCAGACCTGTTCCGGCGAATGTACAGGATGTCTATGATCCTGAAACGTACCAGAAATGGTGTACATACCATGATGAAAAGAACCGTCTTGATATTGTCAGTTCTGTGGCTTCATACCTGATTGAGCTGAGTCTGCTCTGGAGTAACGCTTATGCATGGTTCGCCAGCCTGTTTCCCGCTTCCCCATTCATGAAAATGCTGGCTGTTCTTTTGCTCTCCGCACTCTGTAATCTGCTGCTAGTGCCATTCACCTACTATGATACCATGCATATTGAAGACAAGTATGGATTCAACCGTTCCGGAAAGGCAACCTTCTGGGCAGATCAGGTAAAAGAATTTCTGATCGGGCTTCTGCTCATGCTTATCATCGGCTCTGTTCTGATGGCTGTGCATCAGGCACTCGGTGACTGGATGCTGCTTGCATTCGCGATAGTCATGACACTTCTCGCACTGGGCATTTCTTTCCTGTACCCGGTTCTGTCCCGAGTTTTCAATCGTTTCAAGCCACTGGAAGACGGTGAGCTGAAAACGCGCATTACAGCATTACTCGAAAAAAACGGGTACCATGTTCGTGCAATCAAGGTAATGGATGCTTCCCGGCGCACCACGAAATCAAATGCATACTTTTCCGGCTTTGGGAAAATGAAAACGATTGTGCTTTATGATACACTGGTAGAAAGCATGGACACAGATGAAATCTGCGCCGTATTTGCACATGAGATGGGGCATGGACTGCACAGAGATACGCTCAAGAACCAGCTGCTTTCTTTTCTGCAAATGGGAGTTCTGGGTGTGCTGGCCTGGCTGACCTTGCGGTCAGATGCCTGTTTTCAGGCATTCGGTTTTAGCGAAATCAATTATGGTTTTGCACTGATTCTTGTTATGTCTGTTGAGTTTTCACTGATTGCCCCGCTTTTCGGACTCTTTGCCAACTGGATATCGCGTCGGGCTGAGTATCGAGCAGACGCTCAGGCAGTACGTGAAGGGTACGCCGAGCCTCTGATCCGAGCACTGAAAAAACTCGCACGCCAGAATTTCAGTGATCTCGCACCATCACCGGTTCTGGTCCGTCTGGAATACTCACATCCTACGCTCAGTCAGCGCATTCAGGCTATTGAGGATCTTTTCAGCAAAGTGACCGGGAAACCCTAAACAAAAACAGCGAATACAGGATTCGCTGAATCTGCATCTCTGCCTGCTTCGATCCATTGGCATGAGTTAACCGTATGTTTCCTTTGCATGCAGCTCCGGTCCTGCGGTTCCTATACTCTGGTTTCCGCAACAGAACACAGATTTCCATGCCCTCCGGCTTTGTTGCCTGTGACGTGCTTGCTTGTACCAGCGATACACTTCCTGTATGTGCTATGAAACAATTCCGGTATATTCCGAATCATGCCCTGCTGAGGATTCATGTTCACAGGAGGCTCTGACAGCATTGAAAACCAAGATCATACTGCAATGGCTGCAGATTGCAGCCGGACT
>ONWQ01000323.1 GCA_900321565.1 uncultured Eubacteriales bacterium | reverse complement strand
TCACATCCCATTACGATGCCTGCGGCGTGGAGGACGCGATCCGCGGCCTCAGGTATGCCAGGGAACTCTCGGACGAGTTCGGCGAACCCATGCACACGGCAGCCAAGCTCACGGATGTGCCGGGGCAGGGCAGGCTCGTGCCGGAAATCCTGGCGGGTGCCGGGATTGAATTCCTGCACATCGGCGTGAATGATTTTGCCACACCGCCGGACGTGCCGCGCCTCTTCCGCTGGCAGACACCGTCCGGGAAGAGCATTGTGACCATGCTGGGCAGCGGGTATGGTACCGGCCTGCTGCCGCCGGACGACTGGCCGTACCCGACCTGGATCGCCATTCTCAGTACGGAAGACAACTCCGGGCCCCAGAGCGCGGAGATGGTTGCGGGCATGGTCCGGAAGATCCGCCGGCAGTACCCGGAAGCCGAGATCTGCTGCGCGTCCCTGGAGGCAGCCTGGAAGGCGCTCCGCGAGGAAGACCTGTCCGGTCTGCCTGTGGTGACGCAGGACCTGGCGGACACCTGGATCCATGGGATCGCCTCCTATCCGGAGGAAACGGCACGCATCCGCAGGGTGCGCAGCCACCTGAACCGTGCGGAGTGTGCCCTGCTGCAGGCACCCCGGGACGTATGCAGGACAGCGGATGCGCAGATCCGGAAGGCGTACGCGGCGGTCAATATGTATACAGAGCACACCTGGGGCCTGGATGTGAAGACATGGCTCGGGAAGCTCCCGGACTATGACGCCTTTGAGGAGTACCGGGCCACCTCCGCGGCATGTGCGCGCATGGAAGCGTCCTGGGACGAACAGCGTAAACGGGCACGGGACGCGGAGGCCTTCTGCACGCAGGCGGAGGAGACACTCGGCATCCGTGAGGCGGGAGACGGCATGCGGGACGCATGGGACCCGCTGGCCGGGGAACAGACACTGGAAAACAGGAAATGGCGGGTATGCCTGGACGCAGACACAGGCAGGATCCACTCCGTCACCGACAAGCAGAGGTGCGCGGTGGTCCTGCGGGAAACGAAGGACCATGCAGCCATCTACTACCGTCACGAGGTCTATGGCGCTGAGGAAATGACGGAGTACCTGCGCCGGTATGCATTCAGGTTCTATGACTGGGGGATTGCGGACAACGGACGTATGAATTACCCGGCGTTCTGCCGGCACAGGACCGGGGTCCCGGTCTTCCTTGGATGTGAAAAAAGCGGGGACCGGGTCCGGCTCAGGTATGCCGGGAACGCGCAGGCCGGGGACGCAAAGTACATCACGCTGATTCTGGACCTTTCCGGCGACCGCCTGCGAGTGCATGCGGAGCTTGAAGGGAAAAAGGCAACGCCCTATGTGGAAAGCGGGGAACTCTGCTTTGAGTTTGTGGCGGATGCGCCCCGGTATCTGCTGGGAAGACCGGGCAGTGTGCTGCGGCCGGAGACGGAGATCGCACCCGGCGCGAATCATGCGTTCTATGCCATTGAATCTTTTGCGGCTGTGGAGGACCAGGGCAGTGTGACGGCCATTGTATCCCCGGATGCACCACTGGTTTCCATCGGCGAAAACGGGGTGTACACATTCCGGCGGACGTATGAAGCGCACGCGCCACAGCTGCACATGAACCTGTACAACAACATGTGGGGCACCAATTTTCCCCAGTGGATCGAGGGCAGCTTCCGGTTTGAGTTTGAACTCATCACGGGCAGGAGTGCGGATGAGGTCAGTATACGGGCATGCGAGAGTACCGAGGGTGTCCAGAAGCTCCTGTCCCTTCCGGACGGGCTCCGGATCGCGGGGGTTCTGGCGGAAGAAGACGGGTTCCTTGTGCATATAAGGAACATGACGTCGCAGCGGGTCCGGTTTGAGGCACCGCATGACATGAGCCAGACGGACCTTCTGGGCAGGGAAGTGACGCCGCAGGCGGAAGTGCAACCATATGAGGTCTGCGCTTACAGACTCCGGACAGGGAAAGATACAGAAGCCGTGAATCATACATAAAGAAAACTGACGGTATGATAACAAACAAGCGCTGCATGGTGCAGCGCTTGTTTGGGTGATGGCGGGATATCAGCCGATCCTGGACCTGTAGATCAGGTAGGTGATGCCCTTGACCAGCATACCGAAAAGGAGCAGGTAGTACGCCGTCTGGAATGCAGCCATGTTCACATAGAACAGCACGAGAACTGCCAGGATACCTGCAACAAACAGTACTTCCAGTGTCAGCGTATTGCTCCGGTCGTGGATATACTTCCTGCGTTCATCATTCTCCCGGATCTTCTGCCTGTTTTGCTCTGTTCTGTCCCGGAGAAGACGACTGGTCCTGTGATGAAGCACAAGGAAGAGCAGGATGCCGCCAAAGATAATGAGACTTGAGACATTCCGGGCTGACTGTGTCATGGTCCGGGAATCCAGGAGAATCCCGCGGTGACTCATTTCCCCGATCAGGATCATGAGGACCAGCAGAACAATCACGCCAAGACGGTACAGCATCAGTCTGAGCTTCAGCTTTTCTTCATAGTGCTTCATGGTTTTCCTCCGACAGGTCAAAGACATCTTCGATATGCAGATCAAAGTATCGGGCAATGCGGTAAGCAAGAGGCAGGGAAGCAATGTACTTTTCAGTTTCAATGGAGGTAATGGTCTGCCGGGTCGTGCCGACAGCCTGCGCCAGCTCTTCCTGCGAAATGCGTCTTGCTGCGCGCAGTTCCCGGATTCTTGATTTCATATGCACCTCCAAGAATGTAAAGTAAACTTTGCATAAAGTATAGTTCACTTTGCGAATGGCGTTAAGTATACCTGGCCTAGCATGGCTGTGTGGGGCTGCGGAGTGAGAGTATGCTCCTGCAGGCGGACGGCAGTGCATGCGCTGCCTGCGGTCTCCGTGGACTTTTGCGGACTTTGTGGTAGACTCTTCCTGAAAGAGGAACAGTTGGCTTTTGAGAGGCAACCGCCTCTCGGGACATATCAGATGATCATGGTGATACTGCATGGGGACCATGCCCTGAAAGGCTCGGGTCTCTGAAGCGGATGGCTGAGATATGAGCAGGAAGGCGGATGGAAAATGGCGATTACCAAAACAGACTTTATGCGCGGCATGCAGTGCCGGAAAATGCTCTGGCTTGACAAGCACAGGCCGGGTCTGCGTGTGATCCCGCCGGAGGTGCAGATGCGGCTGGACGCGGGCAATGAGTTTGGTGACCGTGCCATGGGTATGTTCGGCCCCTATGAAGAAATGACGGTGTACCTGCCCGGCAGGCGGATCCCGGATAAAAAGGCCATGCTGGCCAGGACACAGGATGCGCTCGCACGGGACGTGGGTGTGATCTGTGAGGCTGCCTTCAGCAATTACAACAATTACTGCGCTGTGGATATTCTGCGCAGGACGGAGACCGGACATGATTTCTATGAAGTGAAAAACACCCCGGAAGTCCATGAACAGTTTGTCAGGGATGCCGGGTTTCAGTACTATATTATTACCCGCAGCAGTCTGAAGATTGACCGGATCTTCATTGTGATCCATGGCCCGGATGAAGAAAACCCGTTTGTGCCCGTGGATGTGACAGAGCAGGCCAAGGGGTATTACAAATGGATTCATGAAAACATCTGGGACCTGAACCGGATGCAGAAACAGGCGGATGAGGTGCAGATTGAGCCGGGAGAGCAGTGCACAGCCCCGTATGAATGCTGGTATTACGGCTATTGCCATGGATGTGGAGGGGAATGAGCATGCGTCTGTTTATCGGACTGGAACCCACACCGGATTTCAGACATGCTCTGGATGAACTGCAGTCCCGTCTCAGGGCATCCGGAACGGAAGGACGGTATCTGGACCCGGCGAACCTTCATATGACCCTGGCGTTCATCGGGGAATGGCCACAGGATCTGACCGGGGTTCTGCCGGCGGTGGATGTGCCGTTTGCCATCACACTTTCGCATCTGGGCATTTTCTCAGGCGCAAAAGTGCTGTGGGCTGGGGTAGAACCGTCCCCGGCACTGGATGCCCTTGCGGCCCGGGTAAGAATGCAGCTGGATGACGCCCGGATCCCGTATGACCGGCAGGCCTTTGCTCCGCATATTACGCTGCTAAGGAAACCGGTGGTTCCGGAGAATATGGACCTGTCAGCGATTGAGGTACCACAGGCGACCATGCTCGTGCACGAGGTCTGCCTGTATCAGTCTGTACATGAAGCAGACGGAATGCATTACCGTGTGCTCGCAAGGTCTGCACAGGTCCGGTCGTGAGCGGTGGGCACCGGGATTGAAAAACAAGGAAGAGGCTGGAAAGATATGAGCGAATGCAGGCACTGGTATGAGGGCGATCCGATCCTGGAAGCATATCATGATCATGAGTGGTGCAGGATCTGCCATGACGATGACTTTGAGTTTCAGATGCTCTGCCTCGAAGGTGCGAGCGTAGGTCTGTCCTGGCGGACGATCATGCACAAGAGAGCGGCATACTGCGCGGCGTTCCATGATTTCCGGATTGATGCGTGTGCGGAAATGACGGACGAAGAGCTGGAAGAGCAGATGGCAAATCCCGGTATCATCCGCAACCGGAACAAGATCTTCAGTGTACGCAGGAATGCTCAGGCAGTACAGAAGATCCGGCAGGAATTCGGTTCTCTGGATGCCTACCTGTGGAGCTTCACCGGAGGACAGCAGATCGACGGACACTGGAAAACAGTATCTGAAATCCCCACGGTATCCGAGGTTTCCATTGCCATGAGCCGGGACATGAAGAAGCGGGGGATCGGGTTCGCGGGTCCGGTAATCACATACTCGTTTCTTCAGTCGATCGGCATGGTGAATGATCACCTGGAAGACTGTGCATTCAGGTAAGGCTGTTTCGTACGGAACAGAATACCCTTTCCATGGAGACAAAGCGAAGAAATGAAGGGGAGAACCATGCGCGGAAATCATATTTCCATGCTTCAGGATACACTGGATATTCTTGTGAAGGGATCGTATCAGCTTCAGGGGCGGACGATCCGGCTCAAGCTGTCTCCGTCACAGATGGAAGAGGTTGAAGTATACTTGCCGGAGGACGTTCAGAGAGTCTGTAACGCAAAGGACTTCATGCACAACCATGTCCATGGCAGATGCGAATATGGATGCGAAAATATCGATTCCTTTTCGCTGGCGCAAAAAAGAACAGCAGCGTATTCTTCCGATCCGGGAAAAAAGAAAAAGCCTGTACTGGTATTGAATCTGGCCAATCCGGTAAGACCCGGAGGCGGAGTGAGAAATGGAGCCAAAGCGCAGGAAGAGGATCTTTGCAGAAAGAGTTCCCTCCTGCTTTCTCTGGAAAGCCGGAAAGCAGAGACCTATTACGGGTATAACCGGTCTCTGCATACATATTTAGGTTCTGATGCCGTGATGCTTCATCCACAGGTGGAGATCATCCGGGATGAAAACGGAGAATTGCTTCCTGAGACCATCCTGGTTGCAGTCATGTCGTGTGCAGCCCCGATGCTGATCCATGGCCATGCGGAAGGACTGACACAGGCGCAATATGAGAAGCTGATGTATGATCGGATCACGGGCATGCTGAAAGT
>ONWQ01000159.1 GCA_900321565.1 uncultured Eubacteriales bacterium | reverse complement strand
GCGGTCTACGTGCCGCACTTTATCTCATGGGTCGTGCTGGGCGGTCTTCTGACCAACCTGCTCAGTGCGGACAGCGGCATTGTCAATGCGGGCATCAAGGCACTGGGCTTCCGGCCCGTCGGTTTCCTCACCGACAGCAGCTACTTCATACCCACCATAGTCGTCTCCATGATCTGGAAGACCTTCGGCTGGAATACCATTGTCTACCTCGCAGCACTCACTTCCATCGACCCGCAGCTGTATGAAGCCGCCATTGTGGACGGCGCAAACCGCTGGGACCGTCTTGTGCACATCACGCTCCCCTGCATTTCCTCCACCATCATTGTCATGCTCATCATGCGCATCGGTTCCCTCATGCAGGCAGGGTTCGAGCAGATTTTCGTCATGTACCACCCCGGTGTGTACAGTGTGGCCGATATCATTGACACCTACGTGTACCGGATCGGTCTGCAGGAAGGCAAGTTTGAGCTGGCCAGTGCCGTGGGCCTGTTCAAGTCCGTCATCAATTTCATTCTCATCGTGGGTGCCAACAAGGTCGCCCGCCTGTTCGGAGAGGAGGGTGTGTACTGATGTCCAGACCCACAAACCGGATCCGGCGCTCCACCGGCAGCAGGATCTTTGACGCCTGCAATCTCATATTCCTGATCCTTCTGGCCTTTACCACCATCTTCCCCTTCTGGGATTCCTTCGTCGTGTCCTTTTCCTCCCTCCGGAGCTATCTCTCATCCTCCGTCCATCTCTGGCCCGGCGAGTGGTCCTTTGAGGGCTATGCCTACATGCTCTCCGATGAAAGGCTCTGGGTCTCCTACGGGAACACCCTGTTCATTACGGTGGTGGGCACCGCCCTGAACATGATCGTCACCATCATGACCAGTTATGTCCTGTCCAAGACCTACCTGCGCGGGCACCGTGTCATAACCTTCCTGTGCGTGTTCACCATGATGTTCTCCGGCGGCATTATCCCGACCTACATGATCATCAAGGACCTGCACCTGCTCAACAGCATCTGGGCCATGATCATCCCCTCAGCCATCAATACCTATAACATGATCATCCTGCGCAATTTCTTCACCGGCATGCCCAAAGAACTGGAAGAGTCCGCCACCCTGGACGGGTGCACCGAGATCGGTGTGCTCTTCCGCATCGTGCTCCCGGTCTCCATTCCGGCCATCACAACGATTACCCTGTTCTATGCCGTGGCGCACTGGAACGAGTTCTTCTCGGCCATCATGTACATCAACCGCGAGAGCAGCTGGCCATTGCAGCTGTTCCTGCGCTCCATGCTCTATGAAAGCGAAGCCGCCTACCAGTCCGGCGGTGAAAGCCTGTACCTGCTGGGCCAGCCCATGAAGATGGCTGCCGTCATGCTCGCGATCATCCCCATCATGTGCGCGTACCCCTTCTTCCAGAAGTACTTCGCCACGGGTGTCATGAGCGGTGCTGTCAAGGGCTGAGTCCCCTTCCTTCCCCTGGTACCTGCCGCCGGGAAACGGCGGTCCAAGCATCTTTATTTCACACTATAAGGAGGTACTTATGAAAAAGCTGTTCGTCCTGATCCTCGCCATGGCGCTCCTTGTGAGCACATGCACGTCCGCCCTGGCCGCCTCGCCCATCCGCTGGCTCACCCCGGGCGACACGGCTGCGGAAACCATCAAAGACGGTGACCGCATCATTGCCGCGATCAATGAGAAGTTTGACATCGATTTCACCCTCGAGCGCGTCCCGGAAGGCTCCGTGGAGAAGGTCAATGTGGCCATGGCTTCCGGCGACTTCCCGGACATCGTGACCGGCGCCTACGGCACCACCGCGACCCAGAGCTGGATTGAGAACGGCATGGTCATCTCCCTCAATCCCTACCTGGACAAGTACCCGAACCTGAAGGCCTGGCTGGACGACTATGCCTGGTCCGCTGTGGACGGCCAGTTCTACGGCCTGCCCTTCATCACCCAGTATGCCACCAGCAACATGCTCATCGCCATGCGCGGCGACTGGCTGGATAAGCTCGGCCTCAAGTACCCCACCACGCTCGACGAAATGAAGACTGTGCTCACCGCGTTCACCTTTGATGACCCCGACGGCGACGGCCAGCAGAACACCTATGGTTTCTCCGGCACCAAGCCCATTGCCAACTTTGACTGGGTCTTCTATGCATACGGCCGTCAGAACGGCGACTATGAACTGAACGCAGACGGCCAGGTCATCCCCTTCTTCGAGCATGAGAGTTTCATCCCCGGCATGACCTATATCAAGGAACTCTGGGATGCCGGCGTCATTGATCCCGAGTTCGTGCTTACGGACAACGGCAAGCTGGAAGAGAAGTTCTTCCAGGGCAAGATCGGCGCCATGGTCAAGGCCCTGTACCGTCATGTCAGCCGTCTGGAAAACAGCACCCGCGCCCTGTACCCGGATGCCACCCTCGCCTATGGCCTGCCGCCTGTCGG
>ONWQ01000381.1 GCA_900321565.1 uncultured Eubacteriales bacterium | reverse complement strand
GTGTCCCCGGTTATGCGGACAACCCGCAGTTCCCCGGATGTACGACCTTTCGGAGGTTCTGTCCGGAGAATCCGGTACTGATCCGCCTGGCCTCCAAGCCGGAGGCGCGCCTCTTCAAGGGGAAAACCGAGCAAAGACTCCGGGCTCAAATCTCCATGATCTCCTTTTCCTTGTTGGCACAGATTTCGTCCACATCCTTGATGGCCTTATCTGTAATCTTCTGGATGCTTTCTTCTGCTTCGCGCTGATCATCTTCCGTGATTTCTGAGTTTTTCTTGAGCTTACGGAACTGTTCCACAGCATCACGACGGATGGAACGAACAGCAACCTTGGCTTCTTCTGCACTCTTGCGGGCAACTTTGGTCAGGTCCTTGCGGCGCTCTTCATTGGTCGGAGGGAACACAAGGCGGATGACCTTTCCGTCATTGCTGGGGTTGATTCCAAGATCACTTTTCTGAATGGCTTTCTCAATCGGAGAAATCATCTTGGTTTCCCAGGGAGTGATGACCAGAAGTCTGGCTTCAGGAGAGGACACGCCTGCAATCTGATTGATCGGAGTTTCCTGCCCGTAATAGTCTACAGTAATCCGGTCAAGCATCTGTGGATTCGCGCGACCGGCACGCAGGGAGACCATTTCTTTCTGGTATACATCGCATGTCTTGCGCATTTTTTCTTTTGCGGTCTTCAGAACTTCATCTACAGTCATGGCTATTGCCTCCTTAAACCATTGAATTCATCGGGAAAGAACTGCTCATATTATAGCGTGAGAGGCAGGAGATAGCAAGAAGGAAAAATGCTGTGTACCGTGGAACGCAGGCCTGCAGGAAACGCATACAGCCAGCATGCATGGGCATGCTGGCTGTATGCATTGAGAAAGACGTTCAGGGATGAATGATGGTACCCATGGGGTCTCCCTGCAGTACACGCACAAGGTTCTGCGGATCATCAAGCCCGAATACACGTACGACGGGCAGGTTCTGCTCAGCACAGAGCTGAAAAGCCGATGCGTCCATGACTTTCAGGCCCTGCCGCAGTGCCTCGCTGTAGGTAATGTCCGGAATCAGTTTTGCATCCGGATCCTTGCGTGGATCGGCGGTATATACACCATCAATATTCTTTGCCATAAGGATTGCATCCACCTGAGTTTCAACGGCTCGTAATACAACCGCTGTGTCTGTGGAAAAAAACGGATTTCCGGACCCTGCGGCAAACAGCACAATCCTGCCGGCGTCCAGATACTCACGGGCACGTATGGCATTGAAAGGTTCACAGAACCGGTCCATATCAACAGCTGACATGACAGTGGCCTCAAGGCCTTCCCTGCGCAGTGCGTCTGACATGCACAGACAGTTGATGACAGTCCCGAGCATACCCATCTGATCTGCAATGGTAGCATCCATATTGGCCGACGGCCCCTGCCGTCCGCGCCAGATATTTCCAGCTCCGATGACGATACCGATCTGAGTTCCGGTTTCATGCATCTGACGGATAATGGAAGCCATTTCGTTGACTTTCTCAAAGTCAAACAGGTCCTGATCTCCTTTCAGTGCCTCACCGGAGAGTTTCAGTATGATGCGATGGTAGGTCTGTTCCATGTTCACCCTTCCTTTCGAACCTGAAAAAAGGGAACTGCGATCGACAGTTCCCTTGATAGCAATGATTATGCCTTCTGCATGGCGGCAATCTCTGCTGCCAGATCATCCTTGCGCTTTTCAATGCCCTCGCCGCGCTCGAAACGTGCGAAACGTACGACATCCAGCGGAACACCAGCGGCCTTGGAGACCTCTGCCATCAGACCCTTGATGCTCTTGTCAGGATCCTTGACGAAAGCCTGATCCAGCAGGCAGACTTCCTTATAATACTTCTCGATCTGGCCATCCACGATACGGTCCACGATCTTTTCAGGCTTGCCGGACTCAATGGCCTTGGCGCGCTGAATTTCGCGTTCCTTCTCCAGCTTCTCGCTGTCCACTTCTTCACGACGGACGGCTTCGGGCTTGGCGGCAGCAATCTGAAGCGCGAGGTCATGAGCAAACTGCTTGACTTCGTCGCTCTCCTTGCCCTTTTCATCTGTGGCAACTTCGACCAGAACACCGACTTTGCCGCCCATATGGATATAGGTGGAAACGACACCTTCGGTCTTGAAGCGGGCGAAACGGCGTACGGAAATCTTTTCGCCGATTGCCACTGTGGCTTCGGAAACCAGGTCAGAAATGGTCTTGGTTTCGTCGTCCACAAACTTCTGTGTCATCAGCTCATCCACATCCTTGGGATCAGCCTTGGCGATGTGCTTGGCGACATTGTTGGCAAAGGCAATGAAATTCTCAGTCTTGGCAACAAAGTCGGTTTCGCAGTTGACTTCTGCGATCACACCAGTGCAGCCACAGGGGCTGACGTACTGGGCAACAACGCCTTCAGCAGCTACGCGGCTGGCTTTCTTGGCGGCCTGTGCGAGGCCCTTTTCACGCAGCCAGTCAATAGCTTTATCCATATCTCCGTCCGATGCCAGGAGTGCTTTTTTGCAGTCCATCATACCGGCATTGGTACGTTCACGAAGTTCCTTTACCATTGCAGCTGTTACAGCAGCCATGTGTATTCACCCTTTCATCTGTCCGTTTTGAGTTGAGGGAAAGCTTATGCTTCAGCAGGTGCTTCTGCAGCTTCGGCTACAGCTTCAGGTTCAGACTGCTCACCCTGCTTGCCTTCCAGAACGGCGTCTGCCATCTTGCCGGCGATCAGTTTGACAGCGCGGATGGCATCATCGTTGCCGGGGATGACATAATCGACTTCATCAGGATCGCAGTTGGTGTCTACGATGGCTACGATCGGGATGTTCAGCTTGCGGGCTTCGGCAATGGCAATGTGCTCCTTGCGAGGATCAACAACGAACAGAGCGCCGGGCAGTTTCTTCATTTCACGGATGCCGCCCAGGTTGGCTTCCAGCTTTTCACGCTCACCGTTCAGCTTGGCAACTTCCTTCTTGGGAAGTACATCAAACTGACCGTTCTGCTCCATACGGTCGATCTGATTCAGACGATCGATACGGGTGCGGATGGTGCGGAAGTTGGTCAGCATGCCGCCCAGCCAGCGGTTGTTGACATAGAACATGTTGCAGCGCTTGGCTTCGGATTCGATGGATTCCTGAGC
>ONWQ01000173.1 GCA_900321565.1 uncultured Eubacteriales bacterium | reverse complement strand
CAATTCGAGTCCATAATACCAATATCCGCTTCTAATGGTGACGGTGTTGATGTTCTTGTTCAGCATCTGGAATCCTTATTGCCTGAAGGCCCAAAGTATTTTCCGGATGACATGATGACAGATCAGCCAGAACGTTTGATTGTTGCGGAGATGATACGTGAGAAAGCCCTTCTGCACCTCCGTGACGAAGTACCGCATGGTATCGGTGTGGAAATCCTTGGCATAGAACAGGTAAACGAGCATTTTACTGAAATTCACGCTACTGTATATTGCGAACGGGATGCGCATAAGAGCATTATTATAGGAAAACACGGGCAGATGCTGCAGACAATAGGCAGTGAAGCACGTGAAGATATTGAAAAACTATTGAATACACATGTGAATTTGAAACTGTGGGTCAAGGTCAGAAATGACTGGCGTAATCGTGTGGATGATCTTCGGACCCTGGGCTATGATGTATAGGATGATTGAAAAGGGTTGTCTGTATGCATTGAAAGGTTGCAGGGGACAGAATGAAACCTCGCGTATTGGTACCGATGGACTGTGCCTGCACTGATAGGGCAAACTCATTCAGCCGGCCATAGATATGGCCGGCTGAATGCATATGTATGGATGTTTGGTCGAACAGTATGCCGGTATTCGTATTCTTGGATGCGCTTTGAGGTGTGGCTCATATGGTAACCAGCAACCGCATTCAGCATCCTACTTTGTTTCTTTTCAATCTGCGCCATTTGTCAGTACTGACATGGAATACTTTCTTGTCTGCTATGCAAGCCATATCAGGTCTTTCATGGGATGGTGCTGTCAGTATTGCAAAATGAGGGGAGTAGACGATAGAATGCAAACAGCCATTGGCAGAGCCAATGGCTGTTTGTTAATTAAGCAAAGACCTGAAATATTGCACACTTTAAATATTGGGTTTCTGGAGCTGCGGGGAGAATTGGATGATCTCTGCCCTGGGTTCGGTATTCGATCTGACGAAGCTGAACATGGGCGTCACGACTTGCGTCGCGCACCATATCCATAAAGGCGATGCTTGACACATGTTGTGAGCACGAACATGTTACCAGATATCCACCGGGTCTGACCATCCTCATTGCACGGAGATTGATTTCCTTATATCCACGTAAAGCACTGCCAACAGCAGAACGCGTCTTTGTAAATGCTGGCGGATCAAGAATAATGACATCATACTTGTTTCCCATTCGGCTTTCAGTGGAAAGCAAATCGAAAGCATTGGCTACAGTAAAGTGAGTACGGTCATCCAGATGATTCAGTTTGGCATTATCTGAAGCAAAAGAACAGGCATACTCAGAAATGTCAACGCCAATGACTTCTGAAGCACCGTAATGAGCCGCATGCAATGCAAAAGAACCCGTATGAGTAAAACAGTCGAGAACACGCTGTTCCTTTACGAAAGGCGCAATGGCAGCCCGGTTTTCTTTCTGGTCCAGGAAAAATCCGGTCTTTTGTCCTTCCTTGACATCCACAAGAAAACGAATCCCGTTTTCGATCATTTCAACTCGATCAGGGACTTCACCATACAATGTACCCGTGCTCATTTCAAGCCCTTCAAGTTTACGTACAGGTACATCGTTTCTTTCATAAATTCCAGCCGGATGAAGCTCCTCTACTAATGCGTCAATGATATCTTTTTTGAAACGCTCGATTCCCAGTGCAAGACACTGAAGGACCAGTACATCTCCAAAACTGTCCACAATCAAGGCAGGTAAGCGATCACTTTCAGCAAAAACGAGCCGGCAGGAATGAAGGTCAGCAAAAGCCTTTCTGTATTCAATTGCTTCGTGTATTCGTCTGGCAATGAAACCGTGGTCTATTGGTTCATCTTTCAGGCTCATAATCCGGAGTGTGATCTGGGAGGCAGGGTTATAATATGCTTTTGCCAGAAAAGCCCCGTTATGGCTATAGACATCGACGATATCGCCTGGTGTTGGATTTCCCTTTACTTCGGCTATATCACTCCGGAATACCCATGGATGCCCCTGATAGACTCGCTTTTCGCGCCCTTTTGATAAGATACATGCTGCCATTGTATTATTCCTTGTCTGTTTTGATTTGCAGGCAGGTTTCGATAAATGATGTAAACAGTGGGTGAGGATGATTCGGACGTGAGATGTATTCCGGATGGTAGATAACTCCGATATAGAAAGGATGGTTCTTCAATTCAAAAGCTTCCGGATATTCACCTTCGTTGCAGAATGCGGTAAAAAGCAAACCTTTCTCAGAAAGTGGTGCGACAAAATCGGGATTGATCTCGTAGCGATTACCGTGACGTTCGCGTATACTGCTATTACCATAAATGCTGAGTATCTGACCGGGCTCTAAGTGGATGTCATAACCACCTTGCCGAGTATTCTGTCTGCTATCGTTGACGCCTACTCTGTCAGTTGGAATGGAAACAACCTGGGGGTTACAGTCATGCTTGACTTCGGTCGAGTTAGCACACGATGCACCTAACAGATGACGAACGGCTTCGACTACTGCCAACTGCATACCGAAACCGATCATGAGGCAAGGAATTTTGTGCTCTCGAGCATACTGCGCGGCCAGAATAATCCCTTCAGCACCACGATCACCAAATCCTCCAGGAATAAGAATACCATCATATTCTGAAAGAGCATTGATATTCGCCGGAGTAAGATCATCGGAGAGAATCCAGCTGACATCGATAGCGCAACGGGTATGAATACCGGCATGTTTCAGAGCTTCAGAAACCGAAAGATAAGCATCATGAAGCTCAACATATTTTCCGACCAGAGCAATCTTCAGTGTGTGCTGAGGATTATGCATATGATTTACCAGTTTTTCCCAGTCAGACAGATCGGCGGTCCTCACCGGTAAATCAAGAACCTTGCAAACTATGTCGCCCAGTCCTTCTTTTTCCATCAATAGCGGTACTTCATAGATGGAGGAACAATCCACATTCTGAACAACGTTCGATGGTTTTACATTGCAGAACATTGCAATCTTATCTTTTGCCTCTTCAGGGATTTCCTTTTCGGTTCGGCAGACGATTACATCAGGCTGAATCCCGATGGATCTCAGAGCTTTAACAGAGTGCTGGGTGGGCTTTGTTTTCATTTCGCCCGCTGCACTGATGAAGGGCAGAAGCGTGACATGGATAAAACAGGTACTTGCAGGACCTAGCTCCCATTTCAATTGGCGTATGGCTTCCATGTAAGGGGAAGATTCCATGTCACCAACCGTGCCGCCAATTTCAACAATTGCAACATCAGCACCGCTCTGCTTAGCAGTATTGACAATTCTTGACTTGATCTCGTTGGTTACATGCGGAACAACCTGTACCGTCCCACCATGGTATTCGCCAGCAAGCTCACGCTCCATGATTGTTTTGTGTACTTTTCCTGTTGTGGTGCTGGCTTCTCCATGCAGGGATTCATCAATAAAGCGCTCGTAGTGTCCAAGATCCAAATCGGCAGCCACGCCATCATCTGTTATGAAAGCTTCACCATGCTGAAGGGGTGAAAGAAGACCAGGGTCAACATTGTAATAAGGATCACATTTCTGCATGCTGATATGATATCCGCGTGCTTTTAACAAGCGTCCGAGAGATGCAGCGGTAATCCCTTTGCCAAGTGAGGAAACGACGCCACCAGTGACAAACACAAATTTTGTAGTCATGTCATGCGCTCCTTTGCCAGCTCGTTGGAAAAAACATACCATCGTATTTTAAGAAGATCATGAAAGTGTGTCAAGAAGAAAATCACAATCTTGTGGTACCGTTTTGGAACTGATACAATATGAAACGAAAAAGGAGGGAAACACTTGAGAACCCGAAGTATATGTTTATTGCTGTTTCTTCTGCTTCTTGGCTGTGCCTGGACTGCATCGGCTGAGGAATTGTATTTTCAGAAACAGTCTTTTCCATCAGATGCAGCATCGATTGATCTGGGGAATATACGGGTATCGGACTGGAACAAGTTTTACAACTTCCTGGATCAGTTTGAACATCTGCAGCATGTTGATATGTTCTCAACCCGGGTAACCGGAAAGCGAGCGGATGAAATGACGGAAAGATATCCCGGTGTATCCTTCGGCTGGACTCTGTCGTTTGGAGATCATACTGTGCGTACAGATGCAACCGCATTCTCTACATTGCATTGGTCCGGAGCGAAAGTGCATAGTGGTACGGAGATAAGTGTTGTCCGATACTGTAAGCAGTTGAAAGCACTGGATATTGGACATAATGGTGTGAAAGACCTTTCTTTTCTTTATGAGCTGCCGGAACTCCGGGTATTGATCATTGCATGCAATAAGGTTGAGGATATAACTCCCATAGGCAGTCTTACCAAACTGGAATACCTGGAAATGTTTTCTAATCAGGTGACTGATCTGACTCCATTGCATAATCTGGATCATCTCATGGATCTGAATATAGGGTATAACAGGATTGGTGATGTCTCACAGGTGTATGCGATGCCCCAGCTGAAAAGACTGTGGATGTATAACTGTATCAATCGGAACCGGCATGTCAAAATCTCAGAAGATGAACTGAAAGAATTGCACAAGCATTTGCCGGAAACAATTATTGATACGACTCATAATCCATCGGAAGGCGGATGGAGAACAGGGTCACATTATGAAACCATCCACGAAATCTTCCAGAAGGGAACTTACATCCCTTTTGATGATTCCATACCGGAGTGATTCTCCTCATTTGTGCTGATACCGTGTGTGAAACAACTGATTTCATGATCTCAGAGTGGGTGTAATACCCGCACACTTGTGGCAGATACTTTTCATATCTCATGATGAAGTTTAAAGAAGAGGTAAATATGAGAAAGAGTATTCTGATCGTATGCATTCTCATGCTGCTGTTCCCATGCAATACACTTGCTCAGAATCAGCTTGAAATTACATTTCTGGATGTTGGCAAGGCGGATGCTATAGTCCTGCAGTCAGAAGAAAAAACAGTATTGATTGATACAGGTAAGAATAAGGCTGGAAATCTGATTCTGTCCTATCTGGAAAACCATCAGATAACGAAAATTGATCTGATGATTATTACACACTTTGATAAGGATCATGTGGGTGGAGCTGATCGCGTGCTTTACGGGATCGATGTGGATCAGGTTTTCATTCCGGACTATTTTTCAGACAGCAATCAGTTTGTTGAGTTTATGGCTGCTGTGGAGGATACTCAGACCCCTTGCACGAAGATCAAAGAGAATATCACATTTGACCTTGGTGAAATGGTGTTTTCAATTGATGTGGCCAATCAGACATACTATGGTGAAGATGAAGAGAATGATTTTTCGCTGGTTACCGGAGTGAACTTTCAGAATACAAACATTCTTTTTGCGGGTGATGCGGAGAATCCGCGTTTAAAAGAACTTCTTCAGGAACAAATTGGTGAGTTTGACGTACTCAAGGTTCCACACCATGGGGTGAAAGAAAAGAAAAGCGGGGACTTTTTTCGCATGATT
>ONWQ01000055.1 GCA_900321565.1 uncultured Eubacteriales bacterium | reverse complement strand
GGCTGGAATGGCACCGGTAAGCGTATTTCCATTAAGGATACTCGTGGAATCATTGATGCTATTCTGAATGGTGACATTTTGAACGCACCTACCAAAAAGATCCCGTATTTCAATTTCGAAGTACCCACCGAGCTGCCTGGTGTGGATTCAGGAATTCTGGATCCGCGTGATACCTATGCGGACGTGGCAGAATGGGATACCAAGGCTAAAGACCTTTCTTCCCGTTTCATCAAGAACTTCGTAAAGTATGAAGGAAATGAAGCTGGTAAGGCACTTGTTTCAGCAGGTCCTCAGCTGTAATGTAACTCAAAAAGAGGAGATGGGTTTCAACTCGTCTCCTCTTTTCGTTTATATGAAACAGCCATCGGCAACGCCGATGGCTGTTTCTATGTATTAAATACTGAATATCCAGGAATCTTATACCGGCATGGTTTTATCATTTTTATCAAGCATTCCGGCTTCAATCTTCATCTGCTGAGCATTCCGGTATTCAAAGAACTTAGGTGCTACCTTGGGGAACATTGCATATGTAAGGACATCTTCATCCTTCTGATACCATTCCCGCATTTCATCACGCAGTTTATCAAGTTCAGGCGGCAGTGTATCCGCAAAACGACAGGTAATCACTTTATCGTCACCAATACACTTTTTCCTTACCTCTTCATTGACTTCACCCGGCAGTTTCCCATATTCGCCGCGCAGTAAACCTTTGCTTTCATTGGTAACGACCTTATACCGTTCACCATACAAGATGTTCATAACAGCCTGAGTGCCTACAATCTGAGAGGTAGGAGTTACCAGCGGAGGATACCCGAAGTCTTTGCGTACGCGCGGGACTTCAGCCAGCACATCATAGTACTTGTCCATGGCATTTGCACTCTTTAACTGTCCAATCAGATTGGAAAGCATTCCTCCCGGTACCTGGTACTGAAGAGTCTTAACATCAACAGCAAGTACACGACCTGGATCACGGAAGCCATCCTTGGTTAACCGATCTGCTACATTTCTGAAATACTCTGCCAGTTCTGCCAATAGAGACAGGTCAAGCCCTGTATCAAACTCGCTGCCCTGGAGCGTAGCCACCAGTGATTCAGTCGCCGGCTGAGACGTTCCGCTTGCCAATGGAGAAAGACAGGTGTCGATGACATCCGCACCGGCTTCCACAGCTTTTAACAAGACCATGGAGCCTGTTCCTGTTGTGTTGTGCGTATGAATTACAATAGGAAGGCTTGTAGCTGCTTTAAGCCGCTTCACAAGCTTATAGGCATCATAGGGAAGCAGCAGATTGGCCATATCTTTAATACAGATCAAATCTGCTCCCATTTTTTCAATCTCGCCAGCCAGCTTAACAAAGTAATCCTCGTTATGAACCGGTGACTTGGTATAGCTCAAAGCAATCTCAGCGGTACCACCAAACTTCTTTGTTGCCTTAACCGCAGTCTGCATATTCCGCAAATCATTTAAAGCATCAAAGCAGCGAATGATATCAATACCATTTTCTATTGCTTTCTGAACAAAAAACTCTACGACATCATCAGAATATGGCCGGTACCCCAAAAGGTTCTGTCCACGGAGCAGCATCTGCGTTTTTGTGTTCGGAAGTGCTTTCCGGAGAAGCCGAAGACGCTCCCATGGATCCTCATTCAGAAAGCGAATACATGCGTCGTAAGTTGCACCGCCCCAGCACTCCAGGGAATAGTAACCAACTTTGTCCAGCTTCTCGCATGCCGGTAGCATCTCACTTGTGCGCATACGGGTAGCAGCCTGTGACTGATGTCCGTCACGCAGGATTGTATCTGTGATCTTGACCTTCGCCATGATATAACTTTCCTCCTATTGTTCAATATACTGGCGTTTCAGGAAAACATGGACAGCAGTACACCTGCCGCAATCGCGGATCCAATAACGCCTGCAACATTCGGGCCCATAGCATGCATCAGCAAGAAGTTTCCAGGGTTTTCTTCCTGTCCAACCTTCTGCGATACACGTGCGGCCATAGGAACCGCAGATACACCCGCAGAGCCGATCAAAGGATTCAGTTTGCCGCCAGAAAGTTTATTCATAAGCTTTGCTAACAATAAACCACCTGCAGTACCAACACCAAATGCCACAACACCAAGAATAATAATCTTAATGGTCTGTAAACTCAGGAAAGTATTGGCAGTTGCTGTTGCTCCAACAGTAATCCCAAGGAAGATGGTTACAATGTTCATCAGCTCGTTCTGTGCCGTTTTATTCAGTCTTTCAACCACTCCACATTCCTTCATGAGATTGCCCAGCATAAGACAACCTACCAGAGAAGAAGCAGAAGGCAACAGCAAAGATACAAGTATAGTTACAACGATCGGGAAAATGATCTTCTGTGTTTTGGATACCGGCCTCAGCTGTTCCATAACAATGCCACGCTCTTTTTTGGTTGTCAGAGCTTTCATAATCGGAGGCTGAATGACCGGAACCAGTGCCATATAGCTATAGGCTGCTACTGCAATCGGCCCCAGGAGATGCGGTGCAAGCTTGGACGTCAGCCAGATTGCCGTTGGTCCATCTGCACCTCCGATAATACCAATTGATCCAGCTTCTTTGGGAGTAAAACCTAAAAGCGACGCACCGACAAATGTAAAAAATATTCCCAACTGTGCAGCTGCTCCCAATAGCAGGGTCTTCGGATTGGCAATCAATGGTCCAAAGTCTGTCGTGGCACCAACACCCATGAATATCAAGCAGGGATAAATGCCTAACTTTACACCGAGATAAAGATAATCCAGCAGACCTGGCGTAATGCTTCTTCCTGCATTTGCAAACCATTCACCGGCAGCAGTATAAACCTGTCCTCCGGATATGTAGGCATCCTTAAGTACCATGGTGCATGCAGCGCCATTCCCTGCCATATATTCCAGTACCTGGGTCAGAGGTACCAGTTCAGCACCCATAACACCATGTGCACCGGTTATATTGGCCAGCAGATGTCCCCCATCCGCTGTCAATACACCGCCAGCTGAATTGACAATATAGTTGCTCGCATCTTTGACAAGATCCTTGGCATCAATGAGAACAGCGCCGCCAATCAGACTCCAGTTTGCATGTCCACCTGCAAACAATTCCTCATGGAACACTTCGCTTCCAAGAAGGTTTGTCAGAAGCATGCCAAAGGCAATAGGCAGTAAAAGGAGCGGTTCAAATTCTTTTACTATGGCAAGGTAGAGCAAAATGCAAGCAATTCCTACCATAATCAGCGCTTTGGGATCTGCTAGAAACATGGCAATACCAGAAGTTGACGCCAGATCCGAAAGAGCATTTCCAACGTTGATGGTCATGTAATCAACTCTCTTTCTTCGGAAATGTGTTTGATTATGCCATAGTTACCAGCACAGTACCCGTTTCTACGGAAGCACCTTTTGTGACTTCGATGGATGCTATAGTTCCATCCTGCGGTGCTGGAATCTCGTTTTCCATTTTCATAGCTTCGAGCACACAGACCGCCTGTCCGTTTTTCACCTTATCGCCAGGCTTTACCTTGATTTCCAGAATAGTCCCGGGCATCGGAGCTTTCACCTGCACTGATCCTGCAGATGCATTGGAAGCGGGCTTCGGAGCAGGAGCTTTGGCCTTGGGTGCAGCTTGGGGCATAGCAGGCTTGGCAGCCACCTGAGTATTCTGACCAGTAACTTCTTCAACAGACACTTCATATGTCTGACCATTTACTGTGACCTGAAAATTCCGCATATAAGATCCTCCTTTAATCTCTGAAAAACAATTGCTTACTTATTAATAATGGCTGTACATCTGGTCTTCGCGTCCCTCAAGAGCAAAACGTGGTGCCCGGGATATACGCCGAACATGACGAACCACAAAGTTGCTGTCCCCTTCCATCATGCAGGTTATAGCTGCTGTAATAACAGCGATCAGTTCGTCATCGTCGGTTTCCTCAGCATACTCTTCATTCTCCACAGCTTTGTCCAGCACATCTTGCTGCACAACCGCTGGCTGTGTGTTCTTTTCTTTCTTTTTCTTGTCAGTCAGCATAACAAGTGCCTTAATCAGAAAAATCAGAACAGTTAAGCCAAAGAAAACAATCATCATGCCTATGACCGTTACAAGTAAAGCATTTGTCAGATTTAATGACTCTGTTGCCATGAGATTTGCCTCCTTTACAGCGGCATATTGCCGTGCTTTTTCGGAGGATTGCTGTCATGCTTGGATTCAAGCATTTCCAGTGCAGCAATTACATATTTGCGCGTTTCTTCAGGATCGATTACATCATCGATCATACCACGCATGGCCGCTGCTACTCCGTCTGCAACATTTTCAGCGTAATTCTTTTCCAGTTCCTTACGCGTTTCCAATGGTGCCTTATCACTTGCTTTCAATTCATCAGCATACAAAACCTGCACTGCAGCATTCGGGGCTAATGCAGCGATCACTGAGCCCGGCCATGCATATGTAACATCTGCATTCGCCTTACCGCCCAGAGCAATATATGCCTGTCCGATGGCATTCCCGACAATAACAGATACCTTGGGAATCGTTGCTTCAGCATATGCATAAAGCAATTGAGACGTTGTAATCATGGTCCACGACTGACTCTTTGTGTCCGGCACCTTGACTCCACAGCTGTTGATCAGAGTTACAACAGGGATCGAAAAACAGTCACAAAAGCGTACAAACCTTGCTGTTTTTGCACAGCCTGCGGGGGTCAGTTCTCCATTCTCCTGTGCTGCATCGCTGACAACCAAGCCAACAGTCGCACCGCCAACTCTAGCTAAAGCCGTACGCAGTTCAGGTCCCCAAAGTGGGTACAGTTCAACATAAGCACCACGGTCTGCCATAGCACTCATCAGTCCATAGCAATCGGAAGCTTCCACATCACCAAACATTCTGTTCAGATCATCAGCATCAACGATTGGAGCTTCTTCCATATTGCTTCCCGGAAGCATATCCAACAGCTGAATTGCTAAATCAATGGCTTCTTCCTCATTCTTGCAGGATACAGAAACGCCACCCTGCTTTGACATGTTCTCTGCACCGCCCAGTGACTTGCTATCCACTTCGTCACCAGTAACCGCACTTACAACCGTAGGCCCATACACCATCAAGCGTCCGACATTTTCGGCCTCAATGGAAATGTCAGCCAATTGCGCAATCATTGCAGCACCGCCGCATACCGGGCCCAGAATCAATGCAATCATCGGACAAACGCCACTCATTCTGGACATATGCGCAAACACTTTGGAATACGCGTTCATGCCAGCTGCACCTTCATCAATTCTTACCCCGGCACTATCACACAAGGCAATCACAGGGGCACCTGTCTTAAGTGCAAGGTCAAGAACTTTGCAGATTTTCTCAGCCTGCATTTCTCCCATAGCACCACCGTGGACTGTGAAATCCTGCGCAAAGAGATATACCGGACGATTTTGAACAGTACCATAGCCTGTGACAACCCCGGAATAGTCTCCGTCCTTAGAGACCAGGGCGTCTAACTCTACAAAACTTCCCTGATCCAATAACTTGGCAACCCGTTCCCGGGCAGTCAGCTTTCCAGCAGCACGCTGCTTGGCAATACGTTGAGCATCACCTTGCAAAATCGACTGCTTGCGTGTGAGTACCTGCTTGAGCTCCTGCGTGTTCGCCATGTATGATCTCCTTCCATGCTTCACACAAAGGCATATTTTAATCAGGTCAAATTATGACCATGTTTTCTCTTCTACATTTCTTACCTATTTCCTTCTCCATGCGAAAAAAACAGCAAAATAAATACGGCGGGAAGCTTTAAAAAGCTGAAGCATGCACAAATCTAGTGAGTGCATGCTTCAGCGGGATTTTTATTAATACCTGACTATAATCTAAAACTGCAAAAAATGAATAAGTAGAATCCAGATTAACCCATAATAGGTTACAACACCAACCAGGTCATTCAGTGTAGTAATCAATGGTCCTGAAGCAACAGCAGGATCAACCTTCATTCTTTTGAAGAAGAGTGGGACAATAGTACCTGTCAAGCTCGAAATAGTCATTGCAATGACCATTGCAAATCCGATACACGCGCTAATAGTAAAGCAAAAGCCCCACGTTCTTCCTGATTGAGCAATATGAAGATAGAATCCAATCAGAATACATGTCAAACACCCGAGAATCAAACCGTCGAAAAAGCCTGTTCTTCCTTCCTTCAATACCAGGTGTCTTTTTTGGCTGCCTGTTAAATTTTCATCAGTCAGGACACGGATCGTAACCGCAAGAGACTGTGTTCCGACATTCCCAGCCATATCCAGAATCATGGACTGGAATGCAACAACGAAAGCCAGTTCCTGCATCACGGGT
>ONWQ01000188.1 GCA_900321565.1 uncultured Eubacteriales bacterium | reverse complement strand
TCAACCTGAGGAAAGAAGGGAAAGCCATGCGCCTTATACCCGATATTCAGGCATACACTGACGAAAGCCATGCGGCGGATACAGAACTTCTCAGAACGGAGACCATAGTGGAAAACGCCGGTGATACGTTCGTGGAGTTCCATGGGATGATTACCAATATATCCGACCGGACTGTGTTTCTGGAGCGTGTGCGTCTGGCACGGGTGCAGGAGCTGCCTGCACTCGGCCTCGGAAAGGAACCATACCTGATCTACCGCAGCGGACGGCATAAGAATGATATGCCGGGCGTATTCGAGACAGGCTGTGCGGACGAGCGCCTGGCAGACGTATCGGCTGTCATGAAGGAAAGCGGAGAGGGCATGGCAGACGGGCCGGATCACCAGACGGTTGTAAGCGATCACCTGACCATCATCCGCGGCGAAAACGGGCTGTGTCTTGCAGCAGAGTTTCTCAGCGGCCGCGATCAGCTGCTGCAGGCGCGCATACTTCTCAATGAACAGAAGCACTTTATGGGACTGGTTCCGGAAGTCATTTTCCGGATCGAGCTCAGTCCCGGACGCTGTGTACGCACAGAGAGCCTTCGCCTTGTGCTTACGGACCGGATCGAGGATGAAGTGGAACGCTTTGCAGCACGCCGGGTTGCGGGCTGCAGAAAGCGGAACACAAGGCATCCGGCGGTTTTCTGTACATGGTATTACTATGGCCTGACTGTCACATATGACGATGTCATGCGGAACCTGAATGTCATTCAGAGCCGCCGCCTGCCCTATGATGTATTCCAGGTGGATGAAGGCTGGGAGAAGACGCTGGGCGAGTATGAACCGAACGAAAAATTTCCGGTATCCATGAAACAGCTGGCCGGGCAGATACGCAGTGCGGGCCTGGTACCCGGTCTCTGGTCAAGTCCGTTCGTGGCCCATGAAACCGCCTCAGTCTGGCAGAAGCACCCGGAGTGGATTCTCCGGGACCGGGAAGGAAACCCGTGCCTGTTTCCCATGAATGAAACGGTTTACTATGTCTTCGATATCACCTGTCCCGAAACCTGGGTATATTTCCGGGAGCTGTACCGCAGCTTCACAGAAGACTGGGGGTACACGTATCATAAACTGGATTTTACCCGGGCAGCGGTGCTGTATGAGGATGCGGCATTCACGGACAGGAGCATTACACTGGCACAGGCGTATTATCAGGCAGTCCGTGCGATCCGGGACGGCATGGGAGAGGATGCGTTCTTCCTCATGTGCGGAGGGCTTTATGACCCGATCATCGGCCTGGTGGATGCACAGCGCACCGGTTCAGATGTGCTTTCCATGTGGAGCTCCAATGTGGTCGGCGGCGGGAAGAACGCACCGTACACGATCCGTCAGAGCATGATGCGGTATTATATGAACGCATGGTGGGCGAATGATCCGGACGCGCTTATGATCCGGCGGAATCCGGATATGGAACGCGGGCTGCGCCTGACCTATGGGCTGCTCAGTGATGATGAAGTCAGGACAAGCGTGATCAATCAGTTTGCCGGTGGCGGGATCATGTGCCAGACGGAGCCCCTGGACCGGATCGGGGATGACCGCCTGATGGAAATCCGGCATATACTGCCTGTGACAGACACATGCGTGCGCCCGCTGAACCTCATGTCCGGGGAACGGTTTCCGGAGGACATGGATGTATACGTGAAAAAGACGGACGTCCACTGTCTGTGCATGATCAACTGGTCCGATACGGCACCGCGGAGTGTGCAGGTGAACCTGAAAGGGCTGGTGGAAGACGAAAACGAGTATGTCCTGTGCGACTTTTACACGGGTGAATACCGGACCGGGGTCCGGTCAGGGGATACTGTTGAGTTTCCGGCACTCAGACCACATGCTGCGACTGTAATCAAGGTGGAGAAAATGGCGGATCAGCCGATCATTGTGGCTTCGGACGGGCATTATTCCATGGGCGCGGAGTGCAGCAGACTGGACATTGCCGGAAACAGCCTGCGTGTGCACCGGCCTGCACTTTTCCCGGTCAGGACCACGTATGAGATCCTGCTGCCGCCGGGGTGGCGATCCGGAGACAAACGGACGGTGAGGGTCGAAATGGAACCGGGCCAGACTTGTGCGGAACTGCCTGTGCAGTATTCGGGTTCATCCGGGAGTCCGGAATAAGGCAGCCATCCCTGCGCATGACCGGAAAAACTGAACAGGAAAACGGAAGGTACTTCGGCCGCTGTATGCCGGAGTGCTTTTTTCGTGTCCCCAAAAGCATGCATTGCGGGAAGAACAAATACAGTATGGATGCTCTTTCTTGGCGACGTTCTGCCTATGTGAACAGATACATGGAATGGAAAAACGGAACGTGAAAAACTGCTTGACATGTCCGGCGCGAATCTATAGACTGGATCAGTTCGGCATCTGAAAATGCCGGAAACGGTTGGATTTTTCACATCCGGATCTCTGAAAACGCTTGATTTGCAAGGCTTGTGTGAAATGTGACAGGATATTTACACCTGAGCAGGCAACAAATCCGGTCGTGTATACGTATAAGAGATTGGAACCTAATAAGGGAGGTAGACATGGTATGCACAAACGCATTCTGAGCATACTGCTGGGAATCATGATCCTGGTGGTACCTATTGCGGCCATGGCTGGCATGCATGATGAGATTGAACATCGTGACCTTTCCATGGAGGTCATGATGGGATATGACGGGCTGTTTGTTTATGGCAAGGAAATGCCCGCGTTTATTCACATAGAAAACAGGGGTGAAGCACTGGAAGGCAGGGTGGCCATGAACGCCTATGCTTCCGGAACGGAGTATAACCGGTATGAGACAGAAGTCTCCATTCCGGCAGGCAGCAGTGTGGATATTGTACTGCCTCTGACCGTGCTGTACCGTCAGGAAAAGTTTACAGCCGAACTGCTCAGCGGAGACAGGGTACTCTGTGCGAAGACTGTGCCGGCGGACAGACTGGTGAACCCGAACGCCATGCTGGTCGGGGTTCTCTCGGATGATCCGCAGGCACTTACATACCTGAACATTACGGCTGAAACAGATGAGCTTTACCGCGGCGAGTACTGGCAGACGCTGGTACTGGACCGTGCACATTTTCCTGAAACGCAGACCCTGCTTAACAGTATGGGAATCCTGGTGATTGACGGGTTCGATGTTTCGGAACTGAACACACGGCAGAGGGAAGCACTGGATGCCTGGCTGCGCAGCGGTCATATTGCAGTACTTGGCGGCGGAGCGAAAGCACAGGCAGCGTATGCTGGATTTGAAGAAGTGAGCGGGATCCGCACGGGGAGTGTTCAGATGCATCCGCAGGTCAGCAGGACTCTGCTGGAAGCTATGGAGCTCAAGAATGATGGCGCGGACTTGGCTGCTGTGTGCTGCAGCGCAGAGGGTGGTGAGTGCCTGATTGCAGACGACGCAGGCCCACTGGTCCTGCGCAGCAGTGTCGACCAGGGCAAGATCTATGCCATGACCTTTTCTCTGACCGAGGGTTCCCTGGCACGCTGGGGAACCATGCATACACTTCTTCAGCGGCTTTTCCTGCAGTTTGACAGTGATCAGTATTCTGCACTGTTCAACAATTACAGCGACAGCCATTCCATGTACCTGGATGATTATCTGCCGATCCCGTCATCTTCGGACAGTCTGAAACTTGCCCTGGCTGTCCTTGGCGGATTCCTGGTCCTGATTCCGGTTGCATACTGGATCCTGCGCAAGTTGGACAAGAGAACACTGCTCTGGATTGTGTACCCGGTACTGGCCATGGCAGCGGTTGCGGGGATTGCGGTGATCAGCAGCCAGACGAACCTGAACAGACCGGCAGTGATTGTCAACAATCAGCTGCTGCAGGACGCGGGACAGAAACCGCGCAACTATACCACACTGGAATTCTTTGCTCCTGAAAAAGGTGCGCATACACTGAGCGTGACGGATGCACAGCTGCGGATTCAGAGTGGAGGCTACTGGTATGACGAAGATTCCCCGCAGCAAGAACCGGTGAACATGCGTTACCGGGTTTCCCGGGGAGCACAGAATACCATTGGAATGAACAATACTCAGATCTGGCAGAGCCAGTCCTTTGTCATGGACCGGCAGACAGATATTCAGGGGCAGATGGAAGCGGAAATTTGGATGGAAGAAGACGGTCTGCATGGTCTTCTGCGCAATGATACCAATGTATCATTCCATCCCGGTGGTGTGTTTACACGCATGGGTTTCTGCCGGATTCCGGCACTGGCACCCGGTGAAGAAAAGACGTTTGTGATGCGCTGGGGTACATTCAAGGATCCGAAGAACCCGGTCTATGAAGACGGTGTGATCTATACGACCAGTGCATTCAGCGATGCCATGAGTGAGATCCTGTGCACGTATGTATATGGCCAGGCGGATGTGTATTCCGTCCCGAAGACGAGCGAAGAGAACCTGCATAAGCTTCTGGAGTATCAGATGCTGTCTCCGCTGGTTGGCTCAGCCTATGCCTATACATCCTACCGGTATGGTGAGGATCCGAACTTCTTCTACTATGCTGCCGAGATCGATAATCCGGCTGTACCGGAACTGCTGGTGGACGGACGGCCGTGTGAGCGTGTGACCGGCGGGAGCGTAGCCAAGATCCAGCTCAAGTATCTGCCTGTGGGCAAGACCGGTGTGGTGTATCATATGGGCTCCGACCATCCGACCCGGGTCGAGATTGATACGGAAGGGTATCCTGAACATGCTTACGAATTCCTGGCTGGTTTTCATATGAATTCGGGATATTCCGGGGCATGGTATGCGCTCAGTGAAACCCCGACATTCGGGTATGACCTGTCCGATGTGGAAGGTGCTGAACTGACTGGCATGCGGCTCAGTGCCCAGACCTATGTACAGAATGTGACCATGAGTCTTCTGAACCCGAAAACCGGGACCTGGGTTGAACAGACCATGAAGGAACCGATCACTGACCCGGAGAGATACATCGGACCGAACGGCATCCTTTATGTACAGTTCCGGACCGACTCGTCGAATCAGTATGCCGAGATTCAGGAGCCCATGCTCATCCTGGAAGGGAGGATGATGTGATCATGCTGGAAGTAAAGTCACTGGTCAAGGATTACGGGAACAAGCGTGCCGTTGACCATCTGAACCTGACCATTGCCGACAGCGAGATCCATGGTTTTGTCGGGCCGAATGGTGCAGGAAAAACAACAACCATGCG
>ONWQ01000089.1 GCA_900321565.1 uncultured Eubacteriales bacterium | reverse complement strand
GGCTAAGGACGGCGTGCGCACACTCTGCGTCTGGACCAGGCGGTCCAGAGCGAGGCCCAGGGTTGCCGCCATGAGCACGGCCTGTGTGCAGCCCGAAAGATGCCGGGCAAGGCTTTCCGAGTGCCAGGTACTGTCCCCGAGACAGACCGTGTCTCCGTCCACCAGAAGCGGCACCTGCACATAGAGCGCCTCCGGCCTGAGCACGGCTGCCGCCATGTCTTCCGCACGCGCGCAGAGCGCTTCCAGGTCTGCGCTCTGCATGGCCGGGACACCGGCATACCGGAGCACTTCCCTGCGGTTCACCGGCGGGAGCGGCGGAGAAAGCCTCACAAGAGCGGGCATCATACGTCCGCCTTCAGCACGGCAGCCAGGTTCTCCAGGATGGCCTGGGCGACATGCGGATGATTCATGGTATAGACATGCACATGGCGTACATGATTGGCAAACAGGTCAATGATCTGGTCCGTGGCATAGATAATGCCCGCCTGTTCCATGGCCTCCGGACTGTGGCCGAAGGAGTCCACCAGGGAAAGAAAGCGCTGGGGCATGAACGACCCGGACAGTTTTCTTGCGCGCTCAATCTGACGGCTGCTGGTGATCGGCATGATGCCCGGCACCACCGGAACCATGACCCCGGCCTCCCGGAGCCGGTAGAGGAAGCGGTAGAACAGTGCATTGTCAAAGAACATCTGTGTGGTCAGGAAATCACACCCGGCATCCACCTTGGCGCGCAGATAGCGTATGTCCGATTCCAGGGTCTCGCTCTCGGGATGGATCTCCGGATAGCACGCGCCACCGATGCTCACCTCGTCCCCGAGTTCTTCCCGGAGCATGGCAATGAGTTCCGACGCATGCCCGAAGGCCTGGTCATCTGGCCTGAGCACATCCGCATTCTGCGGCAGGTCCCCGCGCAGGGCCATGATATTCTCTATCCCGTTTTCCCGGATTTCCCGTACGCGTGCCTTCAGTGCCTCACGGCTCGACGCGACGCAGGTCAGGTGGGCCATGGCCGGGACACCCGTTTCCTGCTGGATATCCCGCGCAATCTCTACAGTCCAGCGTCCGCCCTGACCGCCTGCGCCATAGGTCACGGACAGGAAGTCGGGTTTCAGGTTCGCGATCTTCAGCGCGGACTCGCGCACACGCTCCAGGCTGGTACTTTCCTTGGGCGGGAATACTTCAAACGACAGTCCCAGCCCCTGGCGATTCAGGATCTCTGTAATCTTCATCGGCTCTCGCCTTCTTCCATGCATGCTCAACCGGACGCCCTGTGGCTGCAGTTCCGGCAACTGCTGAAATTATTTCACAAGTCCCATGGTTTTTCCATAGTCGCTTTCGCTTTTTCTCTGCATCTTCTGTGTCTCCCCGGGCACGGAAAAAGCCGTACCCGGCATGGGATACGGCCTTCGTCTTACTGGGTCACTGCTTCGCCCTGCACATACAGTGTATATCCGTTGAGATCGACCTGGCTCAGGTCGCCCTCAAATTCTGTGACATAGCTGTCCCCGGACAGTGTCCAGGTGGAGTCTGCGTCCATGTGTACGGACACGGAAGATGCGCTGTCCGAAACAATGGCGCCTGTAATGTCCTGGTTCACCAGGTTCAGTGTGACATGCCCGCCGTTGCTTCCGCTTCTGCCCCAGCTGTCAGAGGAAGCGTCCAGGAAAACCTGACTGTCCCCCGCATAGGTGAAGTCCACATCCTGCAATGTGATGCTCGTGGTCACATTGGTCACGTGGAACATGGCGCCGGTCTGGGCGGTCATGCTGCCACCGGTCATGGTAAACTCGGAAGCGCCTTCCCGGGCGTCCCCGGACATGGACTGATAGATCAGCACATTGGTCTTATAGGTCGACTGACCGTTGAGCACCGTATTGCTTCCGGTAATATCCACGTTCTCAAGCGTTACACTGTTCCCGCCCTCAATGACCACAGCCTCGGAGGCTGATGCGCGTAAGGTTGCATCCGTCACGGTAATATCGGCTGTGGAATAGATGGCCGGGGACCCGACACCGGCTGTCTGATACGTACCGCCGGTCACCTGCATGGTTCCGCCACCGCGGTCACTGCGGATGGCCGCGGAAGAGTTGCCCGATGTACTGACATTCACATTCTCCGCATTCAGTGTGGCGCCGCCGGTGGTC
>ONWQ01000112.1 GCA_900321565.1 uncultured Eubacteriales bacterium | reverse complement strand
GCGGTTGTGGATCATAACGGCATGCAGTCACTGGACTTCTGTGAAAAAACGCTCGCACTGGAACCGTTTGACCGGAAGTGGCAGGATTTCGGCTGGTTTACCCAGCGGGTGAATGGGCATGACGTGGACGCGCTGGAGCATGCGCTTCATATTGCGTATGCACATACCGGGGTGCCCAGTGTGATCATAGCGGACACAGTCAAGGGTAAGGGTGTATCGTTCATGGAGAATGATATCCTGTGGCATTACCGTACACCGCAGGGCGAAGAGTATGAGGCGGCACTCAAGGAACTGGAGGCACAGCGGCCGTGAGAGATGCATTTGTTCGGTGCCTGATGAAAGAGGCAGCGCAAAGACCCGACCTGGTTCTGGTAACCGGGGATCTGGGCTTTGGCGTGCTCAGACCGTTCTGGGAAACGTATCCGAAGCAGTTCGTGAATGCCGGGATTGCAGAGCAGTCCATGATGAGTATGGCAGCGGGCCTTGCCAGAACCGGGAAAACCGTGCTGGTCTATTCCATTGGTAATTTTCCGACATTGCGCTGTCTGGAGCAGATCCGGAATGACTGTGCATATCATGATGCAGATGTCAAGGTGGTCTGTGTGGGCGGCGGGTTTGTGTATGGCAGCCTGGGAATGAGCCATCATGCGACAGAGGACCTGGCCGTCATGCGCGCGATCCCGGGGGTGAGTGTGTTCGCACCGGGAGATCCTGAGGAAGTTGAGGCCGTGGTTCCGGTCATGCTGCGGAAGAAAGGTACATGTTATCTGCGCCTGGGCCGCGGTGGTGAGCCTAAGGTGCACGCACAGCCACTGGCAGGGTACCGGATGCCGGAAGCACTGACGTTGCGTTCGGGCCGGGATGTGGCAATCCTGTCCACGGGCGGAATCCTGACACAGGCTGTCGGGGCTGCAGAGCTTTTGTCCGGACTGGGCATAGAAGCTGAAGTGCTGTCGTTCCCGTGCCTGAAGCCGCTGGACATGGATACGCTTACCGGACTGTGCAGACGGTTCTGTCTGCTGGTAACAGTGGAAGAGCATACTGTGATCGGCGGTCTCGGGTCAGCGGTCTGCGAGGCTGTGGCTGAACGGGGACTTGGTGCACGTGTATACAGGATTGGGATGAATGACTGTTTCAGCACGATTGTAGGAACCCAGCAGTATCTGAGGGAAGCCTATGACATGTCTGCAGACAGGATTGCGGAGCGTGTTCAGGCCCTGCTCAAGGATGCATGAGGCAGGAAAACAGGATAAAGCGGGTGGAATCATGGAAGAAAAGAAACTGACACTGGAAGAGATTCATGAAGAGCTGCTGGAACAGCTGAAAGATATTACGGACGTCTGTGAACGGCACAGGATCCCCTATAACCTGATGTGCGGGAGCCTTCTGGGTGCAGTCCGGCATCACGGGTTCATTCCCTGGGACGATGATGTGGATCTTCTGATGACCCGGGAGAACTTCACACGGTTCCGGGAGGTCTATCCCAAGGAATGCAGTGCACGGTTTGAACTGACGTATCTGAATACCTGGACACCCCGGGTGATGAACCGGGATCCGGAAAAGGCGGCTGCATTCACGGATCTGTTCATCCTGGACCATGTACCCCCGGAAGGATTCAGAAGGACATGGTGGTTCCTGAGACTGCATCTTCTGCAGGGTATGCTGAAGCGGAATACAGACTATTCGCGCTTTGGTCTGAAGAACCGGATCCTGCTGCATGTGACACACTGGATGGGGTTGCCGTTTTCTGTGGAGTGGAAAACCCGGCGTTATGAAGCGATCTCAACCCGGTATACCACGGGAAATGATCTGTGCATGTCCAATGGTGCATTTGAGCTGATGATGCATATATGGCATCCGGAACAGTTCCGGGAGACCAAACTGGTGCCGTTTGAACATCTGCAGTGCAGGATTCCGGTGAAGTATGATGAAGTACTGCGGATTCTGTTCGGAGATGACTATATGACGCCGCCGCCGGAGAACGAACGGGTCGCGAAACACCTGGACGTATGACGGGAGGAAGTATGGAACTGGTTTGCTGTCCGCTGTACTCGGGTTCCAGCGGGAATGCGTTTTATGTGGAGTATGG
>ONWQ01000266.1 GCA_900321565.1 uncultured Eubacteriales bacterium | reverse complement strand
TGCGCTATTGGTATAACCCCTGTTTGTAACCCCTTGACTGTGTGTCATTGGATTACAATACATTAAGGCATATGCGAAAAGATGCTGCATGAATATGGCAATGTCAAAGCAGAAAGCGGAACAACTCAAAGCAAGAATTGCTGAACTTCCATCCTGGTATATATCAAGGAAAACAATTCATGGAAAAGTCCGGTTATACTACAATACTGTGTCAAAATGGTACATTTTGATGCAATTGATCGCAGTTACGGAACGCTCAAACGCGTTTTCATGCATTTTGCGGTCAATTGCATCTTGTTTTTATACATCTTTTTGTGGATCATACAATCACAATGAGTCACACGAGGATGTGATGGAAGTGAATACAATCACACCAAGGGAGCCAGTGAAAAAATGGCTGCGAAGAGACTGGCAGCTGTATCTCATGTTATTGTTGCCCGTTATCTACTACTTTCTGATGAAGTACATGCCGATGTACGGCACACTGATCGCATTCAAGAAATTCAGCGCCAGGAAAGGGATCTGGAACAGTCCTTGGGTCGGCTTGGTCAATTTTGAAAAGATTCTATCAGACCCTTACTTCTATAAGCTGATCCGGAACACACTTCTGATCAATGTCTACAGTCTGGTCTTTGCCTTCCCCGCCTCCATCCTGTTCGCTCTCCTGCTCAATGAGATGCGCAGCCGACGCTACCGTCAGGTCGTACAAACCGTTTCCTATCTTCCGCACTTTATCTCCACGGTCGTTGTCTGCGGTCTGGTGACCAATTTTCTGAGAACCAACGGCGGCATCATCAATGACCTGATCGCACTCACCGGTGGGGAAAGGATCTCGTTTCTCACACGTCCTGAGTATTTCCGGACCATTTATATTGTTTCGGATATCTGGCAGCACCTGGGCTGGGACGCCATTATCTATATTGCCGCACTGACGGGCATTGACCCGCAGTTGTATGAAGCGGCCACCATAGAGGGTGCAAACCGGTACCAGAAAACCGTACATGTGACCCTGCCCTGTATTGCACCGACCATCACCATTATGCTGATCCTGCGGGTCGGGAACCTGATGAATCTGGGGTATGAAAAGATCCTGCTGCTCTATTCAGGTGCCACCTATGAAACAGCGGATGTCATATCCACATTCGTCTATCGCCGCGGGCTCATGACAGCTGACTTCAGTTATGGCACAGCTGTGGGACTCTTCCAGTCCGTTGTTTCCCTGTTCCTGGTCGTTTCCACCAACTGGCTCGGCAAACGCATCAGTGACACGGGGCTGTGGTAAAGGAGGGGAAAGTATGAGCATACAGCACCGCCGCACAGCCGGGAAACCCTACCTGAAGCGGACCTGGTTCGATTATATCAATGATCTCCTCATGCTGCTGATCGTGCTCCTGACTGTATACCCGCTCTACTACTGCGCCATTGTTTCGGTCAGTGACGGCATGGCGGTCACCCGGGGTGAAGTCATCTGGAAAACCATTGGATTTGATCTGACTGCCTATAAGGTGGTTTTCGGGAATGACCAGATCCTGCGCGCTTACCTGAATACCATTATCTATACTTCCCTGGGAACCGGCATCAACCTGTGCATGACGGCCCTGTGCGCCTATCCGCTGTCCCGGCCGCGCCTGCACGGCAGACGGATCCTGAACTTTCTCATCATGCTCACCATGTTCATCAACGGTGGCATGATCCCCATGTATCTGCAGGTGAAGACACTGGGGCTTCTGGACACGGTTTGGTCTATTGTGCTCCCGGGTGCCATCAGCACCTATAATATGATTATCATGCGGACATTCTTCTCATCCATCCCGGATGAACTGCATGAAGCGGCTGAGATTGACGGTGCATCCCATTTCCGGATCTTCATGACCATTGTCATTCCTCTCTCTCAGACGATTATCGCAACCCTGACACTCTTCTATGCTGTCGGACACTGGAACGCCTATCTGTCTGCCCTTCTGTACCTGACTGATTCAAGGAAAATGCCACTGCAGATGGTCATCCGGAAAATGGTCATTGACAGTGATATTGCAAGCATGACAACCGGTAACGCATCCTCAGCCTCCACTGAGACCCTGATTACCGAAAGCAAACTGAAGTATGCCATTGTCATGATCTCTGTCCTGCCCATGATCATTGTTTATCCGTTCCTCCAGAAGTACTTCGTTTCCGGTGTCATGATCGGTTCTGTCAAAGGCTGAAGAAAGCGGTGAAATCATGTTCTGGAACTGGAAAACCACACCTTACCGGGTACTCCCCAAGCTGCGCACCACACTCTACGATGCATCCTGCCATGCATGGCACTACTGTCACCACCCGGCACTCGGGGTGTTCCAGGACAGGCTCTGTGCCATGTGGTCCAATGGTCAGGTCAGTGAAGATGAACCCGGACAGCAGGTTCTGTTCTCCGTAAGCGATGACGGAGTGACATGGTCACCTCCGCAGGTACTGCTGAAACCGTCCGACGGGCCCGGGAAGGAATTCATTCTGACTGCTGCCGGTTTTCACGCCCACAACGGGACGCTGGTTGCCTATGCCGGGGCCTACCGGTATGCGGACCCGTCTGAATGCACACCGCAGCAGCGACAGCCGTGCCCGGTGGATACGACCCTTCTGGCCATGACAAGCACGGACGGTCTGCATTTTTCCGCGCCCCTGGACCTGCATGTGCCAATCTGTCCGAACTATGGGCCGGTCCCGCTCGCCAGCGGACGGCTGCTGCTCACCGGGAACTGGGAGCATGCGTATACGGATGATCCCTCCGGGCTCACCGGATGGCAGACCGCCGGGTTCTGTCAGGACCTGGCTTCCCTGCCCCAGCCTGTCCGGGATGACCCCGGATATTTCTGGGAGGTGGCCCGTCACATGGGCTATCCGGGCGGACTGTGCGAGGGTGCCTTTGCAGAGGAACAGGGCGTTCTGCATATGCTGCACCGGAGTTACGGGGCCTATCTGTTCGAGTCGGTAAGCCATGACGCCGGGGCTGCCTGGTCCGCACCGGCTGAAACATTCCTCCCCAATGACAACAGCAAGTTCTGGCTCGGCAGACTGAGCAGCGGGGACCTTGCCATGATCTCCAATCCGGAGCACGACTCCGAACGTTGCCCGCTGGTCCTGTCCCTTGCCCGGGAGCATGGCTGCTTTGACCGGCATATCGTGATTGAAGGCGAGCCAGTCCTGAGGAAGTATGACGGACATTACAAGGGCGGCATGTATGCATACCCGCATGCAGTGGAATACCATGGCATGCTCTGCATCATCTATTCCGTGAACAAGGAAGATATTCAGGTGGCTTCAATCCCACTGGAAAAAATTGTGGGCTTGGCATAATGCTCACCGGAGGCATTCATCCGGTACCCATTTTTCACCCGAAAGGGTCTGAGTAAGGAGGATTCATATGAGGCGCACTGTTTCCCTGCTGCTTGTACTGGCTCTTCTGCTGGCTGTATGCCCTGTATACGGGCTGGCCGACGATGTTCCCGTACTGACCATTGAACGCACTGAGCACGCTTCCTTTACCTACAGTCTGACCCAGCCCGTGATTGCTGAACTCGAAAAGCGGCTGGGAATCAAGATTGAACTGCAGGCATACCCGTCCAGTGACTACAATACCAAGCTCAAGCTGCAGCTGGCCACGGACGACCTGCCCGACATTGCCTTCTCCACCTACAAAACGCTGGCCGAGTATGTGCCCGAAGACATGTTCATCAATCTTTCGGAATACATGGATCAGCTGCCCAATTATGCGGAGACCCTGAAACGGTTTGATTCCCTGACCAATGCATTCCGGATCGACGGGGATATGTACTGGTTCATCATGACCGCTGAGAATGCCCCGGCATACGGCAACTTCCCCATGGTGCGCGAGGACATTGTCAAGGCCATCGGCTGGGACCACATGCCGGATAACTTCGAGGAACTCTATGAGATGCTCAAGGCAATCAAGGCATATGATCCGAACTGCATTCCCATGTCCACCCGCGGCACCGACGTACTATGGCGCATGGGCTATTCCTTCGGTACATACAATAACATCTACTTTGAGCCCGACGAAGGCCGGTATGTCTACGGGCCTGCCACGGAAAGGTACCGCAAGTTCATGGAGTACATGAACCGCCTTTACACAGAAGGCCTGCTGGATCCGGACTTTGCCTCCTCCAACAAATCCATCTGGATGGAAAACCTGACCAGCGGCAAGAGCTATTTCCTGTTTGAAAACGGTTCCTTTGCAACGGACATCAATCTGGTCACAAGAGCCGCCAATCCGGAAGCCAGGTTTGTGCCCATGAAGACCTTGGAAAACTACTTCGGTACCCGCCGTGCCATGTTCTTTGAAGGCAGTGGTGTCATCAGCCCGTTCCGCAATGATGTATGGGTCATCTCCAAGACCTGTAAGAACCTGGACGCTGCTCTGAAGCTGATGGACTATCTCTACAGCGAGGAAGGCGCACGCCTGTGCTCTTACGGGATTGAAGGGGAAAACTACACGGTCGCAGAAGACGGAAGCATTACCTTTGATCAGGAAAAGATTGACTGGTATCTGAAGAACGCAAACGACCCGTACCGTGAGTACTGCAATGAAATCGGTGTGGGCTGTCTGGCCTTTGCCGGCAGGTTCTACGATGATGCCTGGTACGAATTCATGGATCAGGATTCCAGAGACATGTATGCGTTCTGGCTGGCCGATGAAAACATCACGCCATACAGCTACAATCTCTGTCTGAGTGCCGAGGACACGGCAGCCGTCGCTGACCTGATGAATGCCTGCTCGACCCTCGTATCCACAGAATCGCTGAAGTTCATCATGGGCACGCGCAGTCTGGATGAATTCGACAGTTTTGTTGCCGAGCTCAAGAACCTTGGTGCAGAAACCATTGAAGAAGTGTATAATAAAGCATACGAAGCATCGCTGAGCAAATAAACCGGAATTCATCTGCGGGTATGTTTCGCATACCCGCAGATTTTCATTTCAGGGAGGGATTGTATCATGCCGTGGGGCAAGCTTGGAAAATACCAGCGCAAGATCATTGTGTTCTATTTCTCCATGGCATTTGTCGCAATCCTTCTCATGCTCGGAATCTCGATTATTGCGGACAGGAACCTGGAAAAGCAGTACCTCAATGAAATGCAGGACAGTCTCTCCGCTATCAATCAGCGCATTGAAGACAATGTTGCCTCCCTGTATGAGCTCAGTACGCTCATCAAGGACAACGCAATCGTGGTGGAGAACCTGCAGCCCTCGGAGCAGCGGTCAGCCAGGGGGATCTATCAGTACCGCGAGATCGGGCGGCTTCTGAACCAGAGCCGTCTGCAGTTTGACAACCTGGTGGATGTGATCTTCCTGTATGCCGATGAGAAAAAAGTCATATACTCCGGCAAGGAAAGCGGTGTCACGGACTTTGATATGTTCTTTTCCAGCATCCAGTCGTTTGAGTCACTGGACGCCGCATTCTGGAAAGCCCAGCGCGAGGACAGCACACCGGTCTTTTCGGTCCTGGATCCTGATGAGTATGCCGCATTCTACTCCACCACGAAAAAGCAGGTCATCCCTCTGGTGTATCATTTCAATAATCTGGGGACGCGCTGTGTGCTTTGCATGAATGTCTCCGTGGACAAGATTGCGCGGATCTATCTGGACTCACGGTATTTTGCCGACGGGGATATCCTCATGTGGGACCGTTCAGGCAGACAGATCTATGGCACACCGGATACAGCCCTGCCGGAAGACTGGTCCTCGGTGCGCACCATCCGGAAAAACGGGAAAGTCTGTTATGCCGCGTTTGAACCGCTCAACTGTCTGGGTCTGGTGGTCTGTGGCCTGACACCGACGGATGCGTTCAGTGCGCTTTCTTCCGGGTACAGAAGCGTCATGATTGGTCTGATCCTGGTCTTTGCCCTGGCCGGTCTGGTGCTGGCTCTGCTGCTTTCCAGGCGCACATATGCCCCGATTCAGGACATCGGACAGGATATCATGCGCATCCAGGAGCGGTCGATCCGGCATCCGCAGTACCTGGACAATGAGCTCCGGGCGATCCGGCAGGGCATTACGGAACTGGCACAGGACAAGGAACTTTACCGGCAGAAGACACAGCAGTATTCCCTGCACTATCTCTCCCGCTGCCTCAATGAACTCATTGAGCGCGGACAGCTGGAAGATGAATCCTATGTTCTCTCCCTGCTCACCGGTGAGGTGGGGTTCTCAGGCACCGGCTTTGTCTGTGTCTGCATTGTGGTGGACCTGTCCTCCGACCAGCAGTACCTGTCCGGGCATGATACGGTCAAGACCGTCGCATCCCAGCTCAGGCAGGCTGAGTGTCTGCACGGGAAAGGCATCCTTACCATGGTCTACCAGACCAACATGATTGTTGCTCTTGTGGACAGCCGGTTCCTTGCCGGAGAAGACATGCTTGAACAGGCATTACAGGAACTGACCCGGCAGCAGACCGAGAGTTATGGCCTCAGGATCGGTATCGGAAAGAGTGTACGGAACCTTACGGATGTCAGGGATTCCTTCCAGGATGCACTGACACAGATCTTCGCCATGGAACCGGAAGGCACATGGACCCAGGAACAGCCGATGCGTACCGGTGAGAAATTCGTATATCACCGCAGTGAAATGATTGCCGCAGCCAATACCCATGATCCCAAGGAAATCGCGGAAACAGCCGAGGAAATCCTGGAACAGGGCAAGCGTCACCATATTGACTATCGTGAAGCGGAACGGATTCTTCGGGACATCTATGATATCGTCATGGATGCCCAGAACAGAAGCTTTCCTGAACAGCGCAAGCTCCTGCGTGAAGCCGACAGTTTCAATGCCATGGATGTCCTGATTCTTTCACCGGAAATCAATATGGCGCCTCTCATGGGCCGGCTGATCCGCTATATCCCCTCCGTCACGGATTCCCGGGAAATGCATGCCGCGGAAGAGATTACCGGCCGTGCAAAGCTCTACATGAAGCAGCATTTCACTGAAGACATGAGCCTTGACTCCATGGCCGATGCCATCGGCGTTTCTTCCAAGCATCTGTCCAGAGTCTTCAGGCAGACAACCGGCATTGCCATTTCGGATTATCTGACATACCTGCGCATGGAAGAAACCAAAAAACTCCTTGTGACCAATATGACACTCGAGCAGATCGCTGTTCAGGTGGGCATCAGCAACCGTTCCACATTCCTGCGCCTGTTCAAGAAGACTGAAGGCATGACGCCCAGTCAGTGGCGTATGCAGCACAGGATCGAATACGAGCGTGAACAGAATACTGAGGACAAAGATGATGAAAGCTGAAGCATTAAGAAAACGTTTCCTGACAGGGCCCCTGGTAATCGGTGGCCATACGTTCCTGGATGACCCGGCCATTACAGAAATGCTGGGGTACCATGGGTACGAGTTTGTATGGATCGATGGTGAGCATGGTCCGTTTGACAAAAAAAGACTGCTGGACCATATCATGGCAGCAGCCTCGGGCGGTTGTGCTTCCTTTGTGCGCGTGCCCTGGAACGATCCGGTGATCATCAAGCCGGTTCTTGAGATGGGACCAGACGGAATCATAGCACCCATGGTCACAACCCGTGAGGAAGCAGAGGCGTTTGTTCAGGCATGCAGTTATCCGCCCAGAGGTGTACGCGGGTTCGGTCCCAGAAGAGCCTCAAGGTACGGCAACATTGACAAGGTAACCTACGTAACGCATGCAGAGGAATATATGCTCCGGATCATTCAGATTGAGCATATACGCGCTGTGGAGAATCTGGAAGAGATCTGTGACGTTGACGGAATCGATCTCCTCATTGTCGGCCCGAACGACCTGTCCGCATCCATGGGAACGCTGGAAGATACGCATGCCCCGTGCATGACACCTGTTTATGACCGGATCGCAGAAGTAGCGCGGAAAAAGCATATGCCTTTCGGCGTCTCCATAGGACCGGATGACAATATTGCCATTCAGGAATGGCTGGCAAGAGGCATCCAGGTTATGAGCTGCGG
>ONWQ01000117.1 GCA_900321565.1 uncultured Eubacteriales bacterium | reverse complement strand
GAAAGCCTGTCTGTTCAGTTTGCATGAAAAGCTTGCGGCAGAATCCAAAGATGGCTATAATGAAGAGCATTTCAATGAGGAAGTGGGGGAGCCCGTATGATTGAACTCAAAAACCTGTCCAAGCATTTTGAGACCACGGACGGTACGGTAGACGCGCTCAATCACATTAACTTGACGATCCGGGACGGAGATATTTACGGGATTATCGGCATGAGCGGTGCAGGCAAGAGTACGCTGGTGCGCTGCGTGAACATGCTTGAGCGGCCTACGGAAGGCAGCGTAGTGGTGAATGGCAGGGATATGGGCAGCCTGTCCCCGAAGGAACTGCGTGCCATGCGCCGCAAGATTACCATGATTTTTCAGGGGTTTAACCTGCTGATGCAGCGCAGCTGTCTGCATAATGTCATGCTCCCGCTGCGCCTGAGCGGGGTCCGTCAGGGGATTGCCGAAAAGAAGGCACAGGAACTGCTGGAACTGGTCGGACTGCCGGACAAGGCGAATGCGTTCCCGGCACAGCTTTCAGGCGGACAGCAGCAGCGTGTCGCGATCGCGCGCGCACTGGCTACCGAGCCGGATGTACTGCTCTGCGATGAGGCGACCAGTGCTCTGGATCCAAAGACCACGCATGCGATCCTTGAACTGATCCGCAGCATCAATGAAAAGCTGGGGATCACCGTGATCGTCATTACGCACCAGATGAGTGTGGTTCAGGAGATCTGCAACCGGGTGGCCATCCTGGAAAACGGTGAAGTCGTCGAGGAAGGGGAAGTCAGCGAGATCTTCTCCAATCCGCGGGCAAGTGCCACCAAGAACCTGATCTATCCGGAATCCACGGACGGCGGGTCCGTGTTCGAAAACTGTGCCCAGCGCATCCGCGTGATTTTCAATGGTGCAGTAGCGTCCAGAGAACCACTGATTGCCAAGATGGCGGTGGAGTGCGGTATCCTGGCCAGTATTCTGGGAGCGTCCACACGCTCGGTGGGTGACAAGGCGTACGGGTATATTCTGCTGGAAATCCCGGGCACACCGGCTGACATGGGCAGGGCAGTGGAATACCTCAGTACCATGCCGAATGTCACGGTCCAGGTTGAAGCCGAGTATGCGGCGAAGGAGGCGGAAGCATGAGTTTTGCCAATGCATTCACACCGGAAAGACTGCAGGAAGCATTGCAGTGCCTGATCAATGAGTTTCCTTTTGCCATCTGGGAAACCCTGTATTCCACGATCCTGGCGACCTTTTTTGCCATTGTGATCGGCATGCCGCTGGGAATCCTCCTGGTCACCGGGGAAAAGAAGGGCATCCGCCCGCTCCCGGGCCCGCTGATGAGCGTGCTGAACGTTCTGATTAACCTGCTGCGCTCGGTCCCGTTCATTATTCTTATGGTCATGGTGATTCCGCTGACCCGCGTGATCATTGGTACATCGGTCGGTACAGTGGCTTCCATTGTGCCTCTGACCGTGGCCGCATTCCCGTTCATTGCGCGTCTGGTGGAGGGCAGCCTGCGGGAGATCAATCCGAACATCATTGAGACTGCGCAGTCCATGGGCGCCACGCCCATGCAGATTATCCTGCATGTCATGCTCCCGGAAAGCGTGCCGAGCCTGATTACCAACTTTACCCTGGCCATCACGACCATCATGGGCTATACAGCCATGTCCGGTGCCGTGGGTGGTGGCGGTCTCGGCAAGCTCGCTCTGGCGTATGGCTATCAGCGGTATCGTTACGCCATACTCTACCTCGCAGTCATTGTTCTGGTCCTGATTACCCAGGTTCTCCAGTCCTTCGGTACCTGGCTGGCCAGAAAGTGCGACAAGCGCCTGAAACACTGATTCTTTATGCAGCCGTGCCTTCCGGGGCGCGGCTTTTGCGTGCTGTACAACCTACCGCATTCATGGTATGATGCTGACGGATATGGAGGGAGGCTTGTATGGACAGGTTTGTACTCAAGGCGCCGTACAAGGCCAGCGGTGACCAGCCGCAGGCGATTGAAGCACTGGCACAGGGTGTGCGGGACGGCCTGAGGGATCAGGTACTGCTGGGCGTAACCGGTTCCGGAAAAACGTTTACGATGGCATCCGTGATCGAAAAGGTGCAGAAACCGACCCTGGTGATTGCACATAACAAGACTCTGGCAGCACAGCTGTGCACGGAACTGCGTGCTTTTTTCCCGGACAGCCGTGTGGAGTACTTTGTCAGTTACTATGATTACTATCAGCCTGAAGCGTATATTGCTTCCTCGGACACATATATAGAAAAGGATGCATCGATCAATGAAGAGATCGACCGGCTTCGTCACAGTGCCACGGCTGCACTGCGGGAACGCAGGGATGTCATCATTGTCGCATCGGTGAGCTGCATTTACTCCATGGGCGATCCGAGTGAGTATGAAGGCCAGATGATCTCACTGCGCCCGGGCATGAACATGGACAGGGACCGGCTGGTCCGGCTGCTCATTGATATCCAGTACGAGCGCAATGACCTGGACTTTGCGCGCGGAACCTTCCGCGTCAAGGGGGATGTACTGGAGATCATACCGGCGGGCGAGTATGATCACGCACTGCGGATTGAGTTTTTCGGGGACGAGATTGAACGCATCAGTGAGATTGAGTCCGTGACCGGGCACCGCATCAGTGTTCTGGAGCATGCGAGTATCTATCCCGCAACGCATTACGCGACGGACAAGACGCACCTGGAGGAGAACCTGGCCGTCATTGAAAAGGACCTGCAGGAACGCATCCGCTACTTCACAGACCATGGCCGTCCGCTGGAAGCGGAACGGATTGCCCAGAGGACACAGTATGACCTGGAGATGATCCGGGAGATCGGATACTGTACCGGGATTGAAAACTACAGCCGTTACTTTGACGGCAGGAAGCCCGGGGACGCACCCTATTCACTGCTGGACTATTTCCCGAAGGATTTCCTGTGCTTTATTGATGAGAGCCATGTGACGATTCCTCAGATCCGGGCCATGTACAACGGTGACCGGGCGAGAAAGAACACGCTTGTGGAGTATGGGTTCCGGCTGCCGTCTGCCTATGATAACCGGCCGCTCCTGTTTGACGAGTTTGAAGAACGGGTGCATCAGCTGATTTATGTCTCAGCAACGCCCGGGCCGTATGAAACGGCACGGATGCAGAAAAAAGTGGAGCAGATCATCCGCCCCACAGGCCTTCTGGACCCGCAGGTGATTCTGAAGAAAGCCACCGGCCAGGTGGATGATCTGGTGGGCGAGATCCGCAGCGTGACGGAAAAAGGCGGACGTGTTCTGGTGACAACCCTGACCAAACGTATGGCGGAAAGCCTGACGGATTATCTCCAGGAACTGGGGATCCGTGTCCGGTACCTGCACAGTGATATCCAGACCATAGAACGCATGCAGCTGATCCGCGACCTGCGTCTGGGCGAGTATGATGTACTGGTCGGCATTAACCTGCTCCGGGAAGGTCTTGACCTTCCTGAGGTTCAGCTGGTGGCCATCCTGGACGCGGACAAGGAAGGCTTCCTGCGCTCAGAGACCAGTCTGGTTCAGACGATCGGGCGTGCAGCCCGGAATGTGGACGGAAGGGTCATCATGTATGGTGACATCATGACCCAGTCCATGGAAAAAGCGATCACCGAGACCAACCGCAGGCGCGCCATCCAGGAAGCATATAACAGGGAGCACGGGATCACACCGGAAACGGTGCGTTCAAGCATCCGTGATGTACTGGAAATCACAAAGCAGGTGGCAGATACGGCACCTGTGAGCATGAATGAAGACGAACGCAATGCACTGATGAAACAGATCGAGGATCAGATGCTGGCTGCGGCTTCAGAACTTGAGTTCGAAAAAGCGGCCAAACTGCGTGATCAGCTGCTGAGCCTGCGCGGGGAAGCTCCCATGAAGCAGGATGTGCAGCAGCGACGGGGCCGTGGACCGAGAAAGAGAAAATCTGAACATTGATGGGTGGTTGACAAACATGCAGGGTAAAAAACAAAAAGGCTGGCTGATTCTGCCTGTGGTTCTGTGCATTCCGCTCCTGATTGCGGCATGCCTGGTATGGGGACGGTACGGAGAGCAGATTCTCCGGCTGATCCGTGTGGCTGCGAAACTGGTGGTGATACGATGAGTACAAGACGAATCAGCACCCCCAAGTTCCTGACTGTGCTTATACTGACTTTTCTGCTGACACTGACCGGGGTTCTGGGCAGTCTGGCCGGACTGGGCAGCCGGCTCTGGAATGATGCGGTTTACATCCGCACGGAAAACGCATTCCGCGAATCCCAGCTGCAGAAAGTGCATGATGTGGTGGACAGTCTTGCGGCTACGTATCATTTTGAAGCGCAGCCGATCCATGACATGGTATCCCCGGAATCCTTTTCCGAGTATGGCATGCGTGTGCGCGACTGGGTACGCGCTCTGGTTTCAGAAGAGGAACCGGACCTGGATATGCCCATGTATTTCCTGCCCGATATTGAGACGGTGATCCGTCACGATCCCGGGTTCCTGGAAAACGTGCCCAGTTCTCAGCAGCGTTCCGTGGCACAGAATGATGTGGAAGGCGTGATCGAAAGCACGGCCCAGCAGCAGATCGTGCCTCTGCGCTCGCAGCTGATTGCGCTGGGAAGGCAGATGGCTGTGGAACGCATCCGGCTTTCCATGATCCCTGAACTGCTCGGGAAAGCGTGGTATCTGATCCCGGCAGCACTGGTCCTGTGTCTGCTGATTCTGCTCTGTGTCCGGCATGCACTGCGCTATGCACTGGCATTTTTCGGTTCAGCGCTGGCAGCATGCGGGATCATGAACCTGCTGGGTGTGCTGGTGGTCTG
>ONWQ01000045.1 GCA_900321565.1 uncultured Eubacteriales bacterium | reverse complement strand
CACGCAGGTTCAGAACAGGATTATAATCTTTCGGTATAATCAGACGCATAATTTCGACTCCCTTCTATTTCAGCTCAACCCTGAGGCTGAGTTTTTTTTCTATGGTTTCCACGTCCGAAGGAACCACTTCCATCGTAAGCCAGGTCCCTTCATCCGTATGTTGTTCGTCCTGGATCTTTCCCATCTGTCTGAGCGTGTGATTCAGATGATACCGCTCAAAAGGCAGAAAAACCCGAATACTGACCACCTGTTCATGCAGGCAGTTCTGGATCCGCTGTTTAAGCGCATCCAGGCCTTCCCCCGTCTTGCCAGAAATCAGAACTGCATCCCGGACCGTTTCCGCAGGCGCCCCAAGATCACACTTGCTGATTACCTCAATACGGGGCTGATGGACTGCACCCAGCTCATCCAGTACGCTCAGCACGGTATCCCGCTGCCGGAGCATGTCCGGCGAACTGCCATCGTGCACCAGAACCAGTATGTCGGCAAGCACTGCTTCTTCCAGAGTTGAGCGGAAAGCATTGACCAGCGTATGTGGAAGCTTGCGTATAAAACCGACCGTATCTACCAGGATGAATGTCACCGCACCCGTATCTTCTACCCGTCGTCCCACTGCATCCAGTGTCGCGAACAACTGGTCTTCCACATAGACATCCGCGCCGGTCATGCGGTTGAGCAGTGTGGATTTACCCGCATTGGTATACCCCACAAGTGCCACAACCGGGATCTCATTGCGAATCCGGTTCTTCCTGCGGATGCCCCGCTGTTTTTCCAGTTCGGCAAGCCGGTTTTCAAGTTCATTCATTCTTGCGCGGATCCTGCGCCGGTTCATTTCCAGTTTGGTTTCGCCAGGTCCCCGCGTACCAATCCCACCAGCCAGTCTTGAAAGCACCAGTCCCTGACCAATCAGGCGTGTTGACTGATAGTTCAGCTGTGCAAGCTCCACCTGAAGCTTGCCCTCCGCACTGGATGCGCGCTGCGCAAAAATGTCCAGGATCAGTGTTGTCCGGTCAATGACTTTCACACGCAGAATATCTTCCAGATTCCGCGCCTGTATGCCGGTCAGTTCATCATCAAAGATACAGACATCCGCTTCCAGAGCCTGGCATTGACGCATCAGTTCTTCCACCCGGCCTTTACCGATCATCAGTGCACTGTCCGGTTTATCCCGCTTTTGAAGAAATGCAGCGACCACCTGTGCACCCGCGGTTTCGGCAAGCCGTCCGAGCTCCGCAAGGGATTCTTCACTTTCCACTCCCATCAGTACCGCTCGTTCCGGGCCTTTTTCCGTGTTCTGAGCCTCACGTCCCACCACACGGTCACTTTCCAGAATCTGATGCATCCATTTCTGATCCGGAATCCGATACCAGCGTACCGGTTCATCCATCAGGATTTCCAGTCCGGAGCCCAGAAATGCAGTCTGAATGAATGTAGGCTCGCCGTCCCTGGCTCCAATAGCGGTCATGGCGTCATATCTGAATCCACGCAGAGCACTGAGGTCCACTTCACTCAAATGCCCGTCGCCATTCGGATGCGTATGCACACAACGGACCCCGCTGAGCCGGTCCGCGTTTCTGCGCAGACGGTAATCCCTCAGCTCAACATCGCGGTCCGTGCCTACCATGACCTCGACAATATCCCCGTCCCGGGTAATATACACCGCAATTTCTCTGCGGATCACGCCTGTCATCTGTGCCAGAAACCTGCACAGATCGTGAGACAGGAACTGGTCTTCATCAAGCTCTGCCTCATAAAGCATTCCGAGCTGTGCAATGACGCTGTCCCGAATACCTTCCAGGTTTCCATGTACTTCCTGTTTTCTCATATTCCCTCAATCAAGACTGCTCTGCGGCAAAGCATGCCATGCCTGACAGGTTTACAGCCGTACAGAATGCCCGTCAATCAGGCGATCATACTCCGCAACCACTTTTTTCATGATGGTCTCCCAGGAAACCGGTATGGTCAGTCTCGCGTGCTCACCGACATCCTTGGCCAGTGGGAGTGCATGCTCTATGGTCTTCCGGATCGCCTCGGGAGTTTCATTCGGACTGATAAAACCATTGTAATCATTCGTAATGCCTTCCGCGGAACAGGATCCGTCCACGACCAGTCCCGGGGTACCCATGACAGCTGCTTCACGCAGCACCATCGGCGCATTGTCATACAGAGACGGGAATACCAGCAGATCTGAATGACTGTATAAGGCCATCAGCTGATCACGCTGCGAAACAAAGCCCAGAAACTGCACTGAATCTTTCAGCCCAAGCCGTTCAGCTTCCTTGACAATATCATCAAAGTCCGGTCCGTCACCGGCCGTAATCAGCTGGAACGGTCTTCCCTCATTCTTCAGAAGCGCACAGGCACCCAGAATACCATGCAGGTTCTTCTTATAATTATGCTGTCCGACAAACAGCAGAACCGGTACACCCTTGCGTATCTTCACCCGTTTCATCAGTTCAGCATCCGCTTCCGGTTTCAGTGCTTCTACATTTGTACCATTCTCCATGACCAGGATCGGGCCACGAAAACCGTAGGAGTGCAATACTTCAGCAGTCGAATTATTCACTGTCCAGACCCCGTCACAGCGATCGTAGAACTTGACCAGTTTCTGAACCACACCGGAAGCAATCACTTTGGAATGTGTCTTTGCCAGTGCATCATCATAATACTTGGAATGAAATGTACTGACCAGCGGAATATCGCGTTTCTTTGCTATCTCCAGGGCTTCAGCACCTGCAAGGAACGGACTCTGCGCATGTACAATGTCAAACGGAATACTCCGGAGTTCTTTGCGGAATTTCAGGTCCAGCGCCGGCAATCCCATACGGAAGAGTTCGCCCGGTACCCGCATGCTGGCGGAAAGAATGACAGGAAAGCGATATTGCGCCTGCATCTCAGTCGGCTGAGGCGCAATGTAGTACGCCTCGTGTCCCATATCCATCAAAGTTTCACAATAGCTCTGAGTTACTCGTCCAACACCGTCAATACTGGGTGGAAAAGTGTCACAAAACTGTCCAATGACCATACTTGATCCTCCTAATACGGCACGCATTGTAGCACAAGCCCCGGTTTAATACAACTTTGGCAGAGCTGGACTGAAAAAAGGCAGCCTCTGCTGCCCTGATTATTCGTTTGTTGACTTTTGTTCCATGACTTCTTCGAGCATGTTCTCGCTTGCCTTGGCTGCCTCCCGGACACTGTTTCCTTCAAGAACACCATGCAGGGTAATGACAGTGATCCCCAGCAGGATTCCGATATAATAAGTGAAGAAGCGCCACAGCAGCAAGGCCGCAACCAGCAGGTTTTCCGGGAATATTTTCCCGAAGAACAAACCAAAAACACCTTCCTGTGCGCCGGATGCGCCTGGCAATGGAGTATATGCCGCTGCCAGAAATTCGCATACATTCATCGCTACCAGCTGTCCATATGTTGCCCCGCTGAGTCCCAGTCCATGATAGATCATTACAAGAACACTCATCAGAAACATCAGCTGTAAACCACCGATCAGCATCTGAATCACAAGATCTATCGGATTGTGCCTGAAATAAGTCAGGCTGTCATGAAAGGTTTCTTCCGATTTTTCAATACGGTGCTGTGTGCTCTCCGGATGCCGGATCCAGTGCAGTCTGGTTCCGATCCGAATGCACCAGGAAAGCAGTTTATGAATCGCCTGCTTGGACAGTGCCAGGAAAGAGACCCCGACCACCATCACCACATTATAGATATATCCCACGATCAGAATCCATTTGTTGCCTCCGGTATGTTCTGCAATATAGGCACCATACCGAATCCAAAGAACGGTTCCGATCACGCTCAGCATAACCTGAAAGCAGAAAAACCGAACAACGACCGCCGATGTAGCCATACCGGTGGGAACATCCTTTTTATGCAGATAATATACCTGCATGGGCTGTCCACCGGAAGCACCGGGTGTAATATTCGAGTAATACTGACCCACAATGGATACAAACATGAGATCATGAAACCGAATGTTGTATCCCTGCCGGAAAAGGAAATACTTCAGGGACAGCGCATCCATGGAAAGGAACCCGATAAAGCACAGGACTGCCAGAATGACCCACTTTATATTCATGCTCCGGACCGCTTTCCACGATTCCGGCAGGCTATTGTCGGAAAACCCGATCACCAGCACAATCATCAGTGGTACCAGGATCATGGCAAGATTAATCAGTCTCTTAATGCGTGGATTCATACTCTCATCCATTCCTTTCCACGCCCAAGTATAACAAACCCTTTTCCTTTACGTCAATCACTTTTCAGGCATCTGTACCACTCCGTCTGCTAAGAAAGCGAAAAAAGAGGCACGCAGAATTTCTGCGTGCCTCTGAAAAACCGGGATTAATCCTTGGCCAGACGCTTGTAGGATTCCAGACGTTCCTTGGCGTCTTCTTCCTGCTGTTCGAAGAGCACCTTGGCAGCATCCGGGAACTGCCGTGCAAGAGAAGTATAACGTACTTCGCCCTGCAGGAATTCCTGATAATTGCCGGTCGGCTCCTTGCTGTCGATGGTCATCGGATTCTTGCCTGCTTCCACATTGCTCGGGTTGTACCGATACAGCGGCCAGTAGCCACAATCCACAGCCTTGCGGATTTCAGCCTGAGCCATACCCATGGACTTGATACCATGGTTAATGCACGGTGCATAGGCAATGATCAGGGACGGTCCATGATAGGCTTCAGCTTCAGTCAGTGCCTTCAGCAGCTGAGCAGGATTGGAGCCCATAGCCACGGTGGCAACATAGACGTAACCATAGCTCATGGCCATCATGCCGAGATCCTTCTTGCGGGTACGCTTGCCAGCAGAAGCGAACTTCGCAACGGAACCGGTAGGCGTGGACTTGGATGCCTGACCACCGGTATTGGAATACACTTCAGTATCCAGAACCAGAACGTTGACATCCTGATTCTGAGCCAGAACGTGATCCAGTCCGCCGTAGCCGATGTCATATGCCCAACCGTCGCCACCGAAGATCCAGATGGACTTCTTGGTCAGCAGGTCAGCATTCTTGACGACTTCGCGAGCCAGTTTGCAGGCATCGCAATCGCAGCCGTCTTCAATGCCATCCTTGCATGCTGCCAGCAGCTTCTGGCCAGCGGCACGGGAGCCTTCTGCATCTTCCATGTTGTCGAGCCATTCCTGGCCGGCAGCCTTGATGTCAGCGACAGCCCATTCCACAGCAATCAGCTTGCGGACGGTATCTGCGAGCTTGGCTCTGCGCTGAGTAACTGCCAGATTCATACCGAAACCAAACTCGGCATTATCCTCGAACAGGCTGTTTGCCCAGGCAGGACCATGGCCGGCATTGTTGGTAGTATACGGGCAGGTCGGAGCAGAACCGCCATAGATGGAGGAGCAGCCCGTTGCATTGGCAATGATCATACGATCGCCGAAGAGCTGGGTAACCAGCTTGACATACGGGGTTTCGCCGCAGCCTGCGCATGCGCCGGAGAACTCGAAGAGAGGCTTGAGAGCCTGGCTGTTCTTGACAGTGGCCTTGTTTGTGATGGTGGTCACTTCCGGAACGGTCATAGCATATTCCCAATTGGCTTCTTCCTTGCGCTGGCTGTCCAGGGGCTGCATGGTGAGAGCCTTTTCCTTGGCAAGGCAGACTTCAACGCAGTTGCCGCAACCGGTACAATCCAGAGGAGAAACCTGAATACGCATGGTCATGCCAGCAAATTCCTTGCCGGTGGCCTTCTTGGTCACGAAGCTTTCGGGCTTCTCATCGCCATCCTTGACATAGATCGGACGAATAGCAGCATGCGGGCAGACCAGAGAGCAGTAGCCGCACTGAATGCACTTGTCTGCATCCCATTCGGGGACCTTCACGCCGATACCGCGCTTTTCAAACTTGGTGGTGCCAGTCGGAACAATACCGCGGGCATCGATCTTGGAAACAGGCAGCTTGTCGCCAGCCTGAGACAGAACGGGCTTGATGAATTCATCATAGTATTCATTGGTGCCCTTGACAGTCTCGGCAACAGCGCCAGTGGTTGCTTCGGCCCATGCTTCCGGAACCTTGACTTCCTGAAGTCCGGTGATGGCGATGTCGATAGCATCCCAGTTCTTCTGAACAACAGCGTCGCCCTTCTTGCCATAGGTCTTCTTTGCATAAGCCTTCATGTATTCATCCGCCTGCTCATAGGGGATGATGTCAGCCAGCTTGAAGAAGGCAGCCTGCATGATGGTGTTGATACGTCCACCCATGCCGACCTTTCCGGCGAGATCAATAGCATCAATGATGTAGAAACGAGCATGCTTCTTGGCCAGCAGCTGCTTCATGGTTGCAGGCAGACGCTCGTCAAGTTCTTCCTTGCTCCACGGGCAGTTGAGCAGGAACACGCCGCCTTCCTTCAGGTCTGTCACCATGTCATACATGGTCACATAAGCGGGATTGTGGCATGCGATAAAGTCAGCAGCATCGATCTGATACGGGCTCTTGATCGGAGTCTTGCCAAAACGCAGATGGCTGACGGTCAGGCCGCCGGACTTCTTGGAGTCATAGGCGAAATAAGCCTGAGCATACATGTCTGTATGGTCACCAATGATCTTGATGGAGTTCTTGTTGGCACCAACAGTACCATCGGAACCGAGACCATAGAACTTGCAGCTGATAGCACCGGCAGGAGCAGCATTGAACAGTTCGCCGATGGGCAGGCTGGTATGAGTCAGGTCGTCATTGATACCAACGGTGAAATGATTCTTCATTTCGCCGTCGAGGTTTGCATAGACAGCCTTGATATGGGTCGGGGTGAATTCCTTGCTGCCCAGACCGTAACGGCCACCAACAACAGCAATATCCTTGCGGCCTGCTTCTGCCAGAGCAGCGCAGACATCCAGGTACAGAGGCTCGCCCAGAGAACCGGATTCCTTGGTGCGGTCCAGAACTGCGACCTTTTTCACGGAAGCGGGGATGCAGTCTGCAAACATCTTGACGGAGAACGGACGATACAGATGGACCTTGACGGCACCAACCTTTTCACCCATTTCAACCATCTTGGTAACAGCTTCATCAGCCACATCGCAACCGGAGCCCATGAGCACGATGACCTTTTCAGCATCGGGTGCACCGATATACTCGAAGGGATGATATGCACGACCGGTGATCTTCTCAACTTCGCGCATGGTCTCTTCGACGATGGCAGGAACTGCATTGTAGTAAGCATTGGCAGCTTCACGGCCCTGGAAATAGATATCAGGGTTCTGAGCAGTACCGGCCTGATGCGGATGTTCAGGATTCAGAGCACGATCACGGAATTCCTGGACCTTATCCCAGGGCATGATCTGGCTGAGTTCATCATAGTCCGGAAGGGATACTTTCTGGATTTCATGGCTGGTACGGAAACCATCGAAGAAATGCAGGAAAGGTACAGAGCTCTTCAGTGCTGCAACGTGTGCCACAACTGCCATATCAGCAGCTTCCTGGACAGAGCTGGATGCCAGCATCGCGAAACCGGTCTGACGGCATGCCATAACGTCACTGTGATCACCGAAAATGGACAGAGCATGATAAGCCAGAGCACGTGCGCTGACGTGGAATACACAGGGCATCAGCTCGCCAGCGATCTTATACATGTTCGGGATCATCAGAAGCAATCCCTGAGAAGCAGTAAACGTGGTGGTCAGAGCACCTGCTGCCAGAGAACCATGAACTGCGCCTGCAGCACCAGCTTCAGACTGCATTTCGGATACCTTTACGGTCTGTCCGAAAAGGTTCAGTGTGTTATGCGCAGCACTCTCATCAGCAGCTTCCGCCATCGGGGAGGAAGGAGTGATAGGATAAATAGCGGCCACATCACTAAAAGCATAAGCGACATGGCTGACGGCAGTATTGCCATCGACTGTCCTGATCTGAGCCATTAATGAACCTCCTTTAGGTTATAGATAGACTGCACGGCTTTGCCGCACGGCCCCTCATGCCTGCAGGAAGCTTTGAAAAATCCCGTGTTCTCGCGAACGTTCGGGATTTCCGTCATGAAAGGCCAAGTAACATTTGCCCCATTATTATAATCCGCTGTTTTTTCAAAGTCAATGCATTCACAGCTTTCAATCAGGTTTTTCATTCACAGCTTTCAGTCAGGTTTTTCATTTGTTTCTTATCGTCTATTTGGGACGATTATCAATGTCTCTTCCGATATGAAAATCAATTGACAGTCTATTTTCAGACATGTATAATTGAAGCGTTTCCCCGGGGCAAAAACTGTCTTCGGTCTGGAGTAATATGAGTAAGAAAAATATGATTGTGGCCGCCGCTCTTGTGCTCCTTGCGCTAAGCGTGTGGCTGTTTATATCGTCACGACAAACACCGGTGACACGGGAAATCCGGGAGACTTCTGTAATCATTACGGTATCCGGAAAAGAATACGCGTGCATCCCCCTGTCTTCACCTCAGACCGTGACCGTTCATACCGGGGACGGCCATGAGAATGTTCTTCAGATTTCTGAAGACGGCGTGGTCATGCTTTCTGCAAACTGTGATAATCAACTTTGTGTCCGGATGGGCAAGGTCACAGAAGAGAACTGGGAATATCGCCCTAACGGGGCGTTTATCATCTGCCTGCCTCATCAGGTCAGCGCAGAATTGGTGGTGATACCATGAGGCCGGGAAAGCGCAATCTGTTTTTGCGGATCGTCCTCATCAGCCTTTCATTGTTCTTTGTGCTCCATACTGGCTGTCCTGCATCGGCAGACAGCGGAGCCGAAATAGCAAGAACCAGTGGTGTCGGATTCTACTTCGACACCGTCGTATCTGTAACACTGTATGGAGCTGATGAAGCACTCCTCGATGAGATCTGGACAGCATGCGGTCAGTATGAGCAACTGCTGTCGAAAACCGTTTCCGGAAGCGATGTCGACCGGATCAATCACTCCAACGGGCAGCCCGTACCTGTCAGTCCGGAAACCTATGCTATTCTCCAGAGTGCAAAGTCCATATCTGAAGGCTCAGGCGGTGCATTCTCTGTAACAATCGCTCCTCTGACTGCTCTGTGGGATTTCACCGGCGGCACTCAGAGAATGCCGGACGAAGCCACCCGGCTGAGCAAACTGCCCCTGGTAGACGACCAGAAACTAATACTGAATGAAGACGGTTCAGTAACACTTCCTGAAGGAATGGAAATTGATCTGGGAGGCATTGCCAAGGGATATATCGCCGACCGGATTGCAGAGCTTATCAAAGACCGTGTGTATGGTGCCATTCTCAATTTCGGCGGTAATGTTTATGTAGTCGGAAACAAGCCGGATCAGAGTCCTTTCCGTGTTGGAATCCGCGATCCACTGGGAGAGGAAGGATCTTCGTGTGCCGTAATCTCTGTCTACGAAAACTCCGTTGTAACCAGTGGCATATATGAACGCTACTTTATCAAGGATGGACACTGGTATCACCATATCCTGGATCCCATGACCGGATCAAGTGCCGAAACCGACCTTGCCTCCGCCACGGTCGTTTCCAAAAGTTCCATGATTGCAGATGCAATGGCAACCGCCTGTATTGTTATGGGCAGTGAACGCGCCATGGAGTATCTCACGGAAAATGGTGCTGATGCCCTGCTTATTCTTCGCGACGGAACCTTCTTATCTACGGAAGGTTTTGATCATACTTATCAGCTGATGCCTCTCGGCGGCAGCCAGTAAGTACTGTTTCCAATTACAATCCACTGTGGAGGTTGTGCTCTATGGCCAAAAAGAAATTGCCCCCGTTTGTCATCCTGGCAATCATTTCTCTT
>ONWQ01000470.1 GCA_900321565.1 uncultured Eubacteriales bacterium | reverse complement strand
CCATCCTGTACACAGCGGAGTGTATGCTCGGGCATGCCACAACCCATTTTGATGTCATTCCCGGCCAGCACCTCTCTCCACTGTTCACCACGGGTATACCAGTCGGTGGTCACCACACCCTCATATCCCCATTCACCGCGCAGAATATGCTCCAGCAGATCACGGTTACAGGATGCGCGTTCACCATTGATAATATTGTAGCTGGTCATCAGTGCCCATGGCTGGGCTTCCTTCACACAGATTTCAAACCCGCGCAGATAGATTTCACGCAATGCGCGCTCAGAAACCCGGGAATCAGACTGGCGACGGTTTGTCTCCTTGTTATTGCACGCAAAATGCTTGATGGTTGCGGCTACGCCCATGCTCTGGATTCCGCGTACCATGCTTGCGGCACAGCGGCCGGAAACAAGCGGGTCTTCCGAATAGTACTCGAAGTTCCTTCCACACAGCGGACTCCGGTGAATGTTCATGGCCGGCGCCAGCCATACACCGAAATTGTTTTCCCGTACTTCTTCTGCAGCCGCACGCCCCACACGCCAGAGCAGAGATTCATTCCAGCTACATGCCAGCAGTGTGGCACACGGGAACGCCGTCGTCTGAACACCACATTCCGGCTTGAGACGTACGCCTGCAGGCCCATCACATGTCATGACATTGGGGACTGCAAACTGCGGAAGATTCCCAAAACCATACGTGTTCGCGCAGCCACGGTTCGGCTGCCCGCCCAGCAGATGAATCTGCTGTTCCAGACTCATGGCATCCAACAGTGTATCCAGGGATATTCTGCCTTCTGCTACCTCCCGGATTGAAGGCGACAGTTCCCGGCTCCAGACAGCTTTTTCTCCGATCCAGGTGCAGTCTTTCGGCTGCTGTCCGTCAAAGGGCAGGCCTTCCGTGCGATCCTGAGGCAGTACGGCTTCTTCTGAATACTTCAGTTCCTGCATGCTGCCGTCTGCCTGCATGCGGCGTCTGAGATTCTTGGGTGCACAGCGCGATGCCAGCACTTCCAGGACACAGTCTTCTGCGAGTGTCCATGTGCCGGCTACATCTGCGCAACGCACATGCTCACCAGCATATACTGTGTATTCGCCGTGTTCCAGTACCCATGCATTCCGGCATATAAGTCCTTCATCATCGTAGGCTGCAAAGTCACGTTGTTCAAAAGTCAGTGTCAGGGATTCCTGTGCTCCTGGCTGCAGTTCCCGGGTTTTGGCAAATGCGGTCAGTATCCGTGCAGGACGCTGGAGTTTTCCGGTTGGCGGTGCAACATACACCTGCACAACATCCTTACCTGAGCATGTTCCCGTGTTTTTGACAGTAAGCTGCAGAACAAACCTGCCATTCGTTTCTGTGAGCGGACCACAGGCCAGGTCAAATGTTGTATAGCTCAATCCAAACCCGAATGGATAACAGACTTTTTCGGATGCACCGGGAACAGTTTCAAAATACCGATAGCCGACAAAGATATCTTCCTCATACTCCACATACGCCTGTGAATCATTGAAGTGTGCTGAGGACGGGTACGCCTGGAAGTTTTCGGCAAATGTATCCGTCAGATGTCCGGACGGACAGACTTTCCCGGTCAGAATCCGGGCACTGGCAAGCCCGCCTTCCATTCCCCCCTGCCACGCGAGCAGTGCAGCCTGAATCCCGGGATCCCTGCGGAACCATGCGGTATCCATCATTCCGCCTGTATTCAGGACTACGCAGATCTTCGGGAAGCATGCGCGCACATCCTGCACCATCTTCTGCTCTTCAAGTGAAAGATAAAAGTCTCCGTCATCCGCTTCCCCGGTCCGGTCATAGCCTTCCCCTGAAAAACGGCAGATCGTGATGACAGCTGTATCCGTGAACAGACGTGCTTCCTTCAGCAGCGCTTCCGGAATGGCCGGCTCCTTTGTTCTTCCGGGCTCTGCACCTTTCGCACGCTGCTCGGCGACATCAGCACGATAAAAGCGGCTCAGTGGATCAAACAGGAACACCTGTTCCTCAGAGGCTTCCATTTCCAGACCTTCCAGAATGCTGCGTGCGTATGGTGTTCCGACATCACCACTGCCACCACCGCCCTTGACATAATCCACCTGTGCCTTCCCGAAGACAGCCAGACGCTGGCCTGCTGCGAATGGCAGCAGCCCGCCTTCATTTTTCAGGAGTACCTGACCTTCTTCGGCCGCTTCAAGGGCAATGGCAATATGCTCCGGACTGGCAGTAACGCGCCTGTCCGGTTTATAAAGTCCTGTGGATGGCATATATCTGATCCGCTGCCATTTTCTGTCAAGTTTCATATGACTTTCATCCTTTCCCGGAACCTGTCCGGTTTGTCAGCGACTGAACTGAGAAATCTTGATATAGCCATAGGAACCGCCTGCGCGTACATATGCCCAGCCTTCCTGGACATTCTGAGATACCAGGATGACGGCAGTCCCGCTTACATAGCTGCCTACAAAACCACCATCGTCAAACTTGGTTGCACGTACAGTTACCGCACCCTCGCTTGAACGCAGATATACCACGACACGCCCCTGAGACTGTGGGAGTGCAGCAGCGCCGGACTTTGCCAGACTGGTTACCGGGACATAATAGGAATCATCTCCGCCAACATGAATCCTGACCCATTGTGTGTCCGCGGATTCCACGGTTGCCGGTGTACCGACAATGTAAGCCGGACCGGAAGCTTCGGAATACCCGGGACCTTTCCGGGTTCTGACCTGGTAACTGCTGCTGGAGGCAAGGTAGACACGCGTGCCTGCTTTGGGAATCCACTCTTCAACCGGTGATGCAGTCGGTGCCGCGGTGACCTGTGGCTGACTCTCACTGAGGTAGCGGGTCATGATATATCCTTCAATCCGTCCGCTCAGCACACGACTCCATGAGCCCTGTGTGCCCTTGACCGTTACAGCCGTGCCGACCGGCAGGTCTGTTATCACGCTGAAGGACTTACCGGCGCCGGTACGAAGATGTACCCCGGTACCGTCTGCAGTGCTTACATAGGCTGTTTTTGTGCTTGTGTCAGGCGCCGGGGTTGCAGTCACTACAACCCGCTGAGTCGACAGATACCGTGTCATCATGTATCCGTCCAGACTGCCGGAACGGATATGAGTCCAGCTGCCTGTGGTTCCGTATGTGTCCACACGGGTACCTACAGGAAGACTCCCGAGCTTTTCCGCGGATGAACTGGGACTCTTGCGAACACGCACATTCTGGCCATTCTCACTGAAGACATACGCACTCCCGGTAGCCGTTGCACTCTCTGTGACAACGGGTGCAGCCGTTGGTGTCGCACTTGGCGCGGCTGTCGGTGCCGGTGTGATCTCCGGTTTTACAGCTGACAGATACCGGGTCATGATCCAGCCTTCGACGGTCTGATCGGTAATCCATGTCCAGTTGTTCTGTTTCTGATAGGCAGTAACTTTTGTGCCGACCGGCAGACTTGTCAGAATCTGGCCGGATGTGCTGGCTGTGGAGCGCACGCGTACCGGACTGCCGTTGCTGCTTGTGATATACATGGTTGTTCCGGTGATGGTAGTTGCTTCCGGTCGGGGTGTAGCCGTTGCTTCCGGCTTTGTGAACGTCAGATACCGTGTCATGATATATCCACCGATACCATTGACTTCAACCCGGGACCATGTACTGCCGGTTTCCGTAACCACAACCTGTGTACCCCAGTCCAGACTTGCCAGTGCATTCGACTGCCGGCTTGCTTCTTTGCGCAGGTATACATTCCCGCCATTACTGCTGTATATCCAGGCATTCCGGCGAACAGAAGACGTAGCATCTGTCTTTTTCGGGGTAGGTGCATTTGCGGTCACAAACGTGGACTGTATGTATCCTTCCACATCCCCGATCTGCACATGACTCCAGCCATTGGATTCATCCAGCAGTTCCATCTTTGTTCCGTATGCCACACTTATGATGGCATCATACCCGCGCCCGGGACCTGTGCGTACATTAATACTCTTTCCGTTTTCAGAGTACGCGTACACGGTCGAAGCCATGGCCGTAGCTGTCATGAGCACTAAAAGAATACAAAGTGCCACCCCGATCATGAAGCTTTTCCAATTCCGCATACCAGTTTCCTCCGTTGCTTCCAGTACTGTCTTTACATTGGACGGTCAGCACCGATGGCTGCCAGAAATTTTCTTGCAATCAGCATATGCCCTGTCTCATTGGGATGAATACGGTCCCATGCAATGGAGCACGGATGCACATGCGTGAACAGTTCATCCCAGGCACTCTGAAGATCCACAAAGACCAGATGATACTCTTCTGCCAGTTTCCGGACAATGGCTCCATACTCATCCATGCGCCTGCGCATGGGGTCCTCCCGGTTCGGTTCCATAAAGTATGGCGTCATCAGGATCAT
>ONWQ01000182.1 GCA_900321565.1 uncultured Eubacteriales bacterium | reverse complement strand
CATGGCCTGAGTGCCGCGATCATGAACCCGCTTTCCTATGAAATGATGCGCATGTTCCATGTCTGGCGCGCCCTGCACGGAAAGGACCCGCAGTGCGGTGCCTACATCGACTATATCTCCACGCACGCGCCGCAGACGACGGCTGCCGTGGCGGTCACACCGGGCGCGGAAGCGCAGCCTGCAGGCGCACTGCAGACGGCTGTGGAGAAAGGGCTCCGCGACCAGGCTGTGCAGGATACGCAATCCGCGCTCCGGGACCGGGACGGGCTTACCCTGATCCAGGAGGAGATCATCCCCGCGCTGAACCGGGTGGGTGAGCGGTTCGAACAGAAAACCCTGTTCCTGCCGCAGCTGCTCATGAGTGCGGAGGCAGCCTCCGCTGCGTTTGAGATCATCCGCGCCGGCATGCAGAAGACACCGGAAACCCCGGCGGCGCGCGGTGTGTTTGTGCTGGCGACCGTGCACGGGGATATCCATGACATCGGCAAGAATATTGTGCGGCTTTTGCTGGAATCCTATGGGTTTGAGGTGCACGACCTGGGCAAGAATGTGCCGGCGGAAACCATCTCAGACGCTGTGGTCCGGCTGCACGCACCCATGTGCGGGCTCAGTGCCCTGATGACGACCACAGTCCCGGCCATGGAGGAAACCATCCGTCTTCTGCGCACTGCGGCGCCCTGGTGCCATGTGATCGTGGGCGGTGCGGTCCTGACGCAGAAGGATGCAGAGCGCATCGGTGCGGATGCGTATGCGAAGGACGCCATGGCTGCCGTGCGCTGGGCCGAGGAAGAGACAGGCCGGGAAAGAGGAGAAAACGTATGAAGTTCACGAACGGATACTGGCTGATCCGGGATCAGTATACCATGAAGTTTGCGACCCAGTGTGTGCGTACGCAGGTGCAGGACGGCGCCCTGCGCGTACTGGCTGCATGCCGGCCGGTGCGCGGGCGCGGGGATATGCTGGACGGCGGCGTACTGGAGGTCATGTTCACTGCCCCGCGCAGGAACATCATCCGAGTGCAGGTCACCCACTTTGCCGGGACAGTGAATCATGCGCCAAGATTTGAAACCATGGAGGAGCCGGTGGAACCCGTGATCTGTCAGACGCAGGACATGGTATCCTTCACCTCGGGCGATCTCACGGCCCGGGTGCGCATCCAGGAGGGCGCCTGGTGCGTGGAATACGTGCGCGCAGACGGGACCGTGCTCACGCGCAGCGGGTTCCGGGCCATGGCGCATGCACTGGACAGGCAGAGCGGGAAAAGCTATATGATCGATTCCCTGGACCTGGATGTGGGCGAGTGTGTGTACGGCCTGGGCGAACACTTCACGGCATATGTCAAGAACGGGCAGACCGTGGACATGTGGAACGCGGATGGCGGCACAGCATCCGAGCAGGCATACAAGAACATCCCCTTCTTCCAGACGAACCGCGGCTGGGGCGTGCTGGTGGAGGACACCGGGGACGTCTCCTTTGAGGTCGCCAGTGAAAAGGTCGAGCGCGTGCAGTTCTCCTGTGAGGGCGAACAGATCACGTATGATATCATGGACGGGCTTACACCCAAGGGTACGGTCAGCCTGTATACCGCACTGACCGGACGGCCCGCCCTGCTCCCGGCCTGGTCCTTCGGGCTGTGGCTGTCCACATCCTTCACCACACGCTATGATGAGGAAACCGCGACCTCGTTCATAGAGGGCATGGCGGAGCGCGGGATCCCGCTCAGTGCTTTCCACTTTGACAGTTTCTGGATGCGCGGGTTCAACTGGTGCGATTTCACCTGGGACCCGGATACATTCCCGGACCCGGCAGGCATGCTCCGGCGCTACCATGAGAAAGGGCTGCACCTGTGCTGCTGGATGAACCCCTACATATCCCAGCAGAGCCCGCTGTTCCGGGAGGCACTGGAAGGCGGATACATGATATGCAGGGAGAACGGGGATGTATGGCAGACGGATCTCTGGCAGCCGGGCATGGGGATCCTGGATGTCACGAACCCGGAAGCGCGCGCATGGTTCTGCAGCAAGCTCAGGCCGCTGCTTGAGATGGGTGTCGACTGCCTGAAGACCGACTTCGGTGAGCGGATTCCGGTGCGCAGCATCCGGTATCATGACGGCTCGGATCCCATGCATATGCATAACTACTATGCGTACCTGTATAACAGAATGGTGTTTGAGCTGATCCGCGAGGTGCGCGGGGAAGGCGAGGCCATGGTGTTCGCGCGTGCGGCAACCGTGGGCTCTCAGCAGTTCCCGGTGCACTGGGGCGGAGACAATACCGCGTCCTATGTCTCCATGGCGGAGACACTGCGTGCCGGACTGTCCATGAGCCACAGCGGGTTCGGCTACTGGAGCCATGACATATCCGGGTTTGAGTCCACCGCGCCGGCGGATGTCTACAAGCGCTGGGCTCAGTTCGGGCTGCTGTCCAGTCACAGCCGGCTGCATGGTTCCTCATCCTACCGTGTGCCGTGGCTGTTCGATGAGGAAAGCGTGGACGTGGTCCGCAAGTTCACGCGCCTGAAGTGCTCTCTCATGCCTTATCTGTATGCCAGAGCCGTGGAAGCGCATGAGGACGGTGTGCCCATGCTGCGTCCGATGCTCTTTGAGTTCCCGTCCGATCCGGCCTGTGACACCCTGGACCGGCAGTACATGCTGGGCGATGCGCTGCTGGTGGCGCCT
>ONWQ01000402.1 GCA_900321565.1 uncultured Eubacteriales bacterium | reverse complement strand
GAAACAGATCATGGACGGGTCTGCAGCCTCACGGCAGATCTGCATCCGCCCGTGCAGCCGCGGGTCCGCATTGAACTGATACCGGTACGTCACGTTCAGTGGATTACACAAGTATTTCATAGCTGAATTCTCCCGCTTCGATCCTGTGCGTCGTCCCGTCCGGTAGCCGGATCTCTGCCGGCACCGGAACCTCACCTGTAAAACGCAGTACATTCCCCTCATAGCGCCATGCACTCCGGACAACACCCGCCGGCGAATCCCACTGCGCCCGCGCATACCCGAGGCACGGGTCGGGTTCTGGCGCGATCGTGAGCCTGCCGCAGTCCGGCCGGATCCCGCACACACCGCGCAGAAGCCAGCCCGAGATCGCGCCATAGGCATAATGGTTCAGTGAATCGTGCACACTCCCGTCCGGGCGTATGCCATCCCAGGTCTCCCAGACCGTGGTCGCGCCCTTCCGGACCGCATACAGCCAGCCCGGGCAGTCCTCCTGCAGAAGCAGCCGGTACGCCGTGTCCGTATGCCCGTAGTCCGCCAGCACCTGGCAGAGGAACGGTGTGGAAAGAAAGCCCGTGTTCAGATGGTATCCGTTCCGGACCACGAGATCATTGAGCTGATCTGCGGCCTGCCGGTTCTCCTCACCATCCAGCAGTCCGAAAGCCACCGGGCGCACATAATCGCACTGCCGGTCCGACGTGATCCGTCCGTTGTCCGTGCATGTATACCGGAACGCCCTGCGTGCCCGGTCCGCAATCCCGGAGAACCGCTCTGCATCCTCTGCATGCCCCAGGATCCCGGCGATCACGGAGAGGATCGAAGCCGAGCGGTAAAAGTACGCAGTGGCGACCTCAGGCACGCCGAGCCCCATGGCCCTCTTCATGGCTTCTGTATTGTCCACATCCGGCTGGCACCACTCGCCGAAGTGGAAGCCCTGATCCACCAGGCAGTCTTTCCAGGGATTGTCCTCGTTCTGTGGCCGCGTCTGCTGTGCGCGCGCATGACAGAAGTCGAGCCACCGGGTCATCATCTCATAGTTTTCCTCAAGAATCTGCGCATCCCCGTATGCCTGGTACATGGCCCAGGGTACCAGAATGCACGCATCCCCCCAGCCGGCTGAGCCCTGGAGCATGTTGGAAATCATGCTTCCGCTGTTGTTCACCGGCGCAATATTCTGCACACGCCCGTCCGCGTCCTGGGCCAGCCGGCACTCGCCCAGCCACTTGCGCAGCACGGGTGCACAGTCGCACAGCATCACGGCCGTCGGTGCGAACACACCCGCATCCCCGGTCCAGCCAGCACGCTCCCGGGTCGGGCAGTCCGTGGGAATATCACAGAAATTGGAACGCATGCTCCAGAGCGTGTTCAGGAACAGCCGGTTCACGTCCGCGTTCCCGCACTCAAAGAAGGCGGTCTGCTTCATCCTGGAATACACGGCAATGGCGGTAAACTCTGCCCCCTCAAGGTCCGCGTCCGTCTCAATCCGTGCATACCGGAACCCGAATATACAGAACTGCGGTTTATAGACATTCAGGCCATCCCTGCAGATATACTCTGTTTTCTGGGCGATCCCGCCATTGACGTTCCGCTCGCCCGGGTCGAAATTGGACTGAGTGAAGTTCCCGTGCTCATCCAGGGTTTCCCCGTGCCAGAGCGTGATCTTCTGTCCGGCCCGCGCGTTCAGTCTCAGCTCGGTATACCCGCACAGGTTCTGCCCGAAATCAATCACGGTTGAGCCATCCGGAGTCCGGAACACCCGCCCCGGGAACCGTTCCTGTTCGACTACGGGCACGGATTCCGTGGGCATGAGGTTCTCCATACCGAACTCCCGGACCGTCACGCCATGCCAGCCGGTCACGTCTTCCATTCGTGCATCGTATGTCTCACCCATCTGCAGGTCATTTTCGCGCACCGGTCCCTGCTGTGAGGCTTCCCAGTTTTCGTCCGAACACACCACGCACCGGCCTCCGGCCTCCAGCTGACAGAGCAGGGCCAGATCGGACCCGTAATAGTTCCTGAGTCCGTCAATACCCACACTCCCGCGGTACCATCCGTCCCCGAGCGTGACCATGAGCTCGTTTTCACCTTCCCTCAGAAGGCCCGTCACATCATAGCACTGTACAGTCAGGCGTTTCCTGTAGTCGCCGGTCCCGGGCGCGAGCACGAACTCCCCGACCCGCTGACCGTTCAGGCGCGCGACATACAGCCCGTGACAGGTGATATACAGGCGTGCGTCCGCGGTCTTCTCCGCGGTAAAGCGCCTGCGCAGACAGGAAGCCGGCTGTCTTTTCTCCGCATCATGCAT
>ONWQ01000320.1 GCA_900321565.1 uncultured Eubacteriales bacterium | reverse complement strand
TGATCATTCCCCTCCTTGGTGGAGTCAAGACACATCAAAGCGGAGCTATTGTAACACGCGTCCGGAGAAAACGCAAGCATGAATTTGCAGACATTGAACATTACCGCATTGTTTGAAGAGCATGCGTTATGTGCAGAGCAAAAACCGGCTGACAATACCAGACGGGCGAACTTCGCAGCTCACGGATATACATGAATCACTGGGGATTCTGTGAATGAAAGGCAGCGGAATAGGTGCGGATCAGGTCCACCCGATTCCGGCATCCGGTCTTTTTGAGCAGATTATGAATATGGTATTTGACCGTACTGTCAGAAACAAAGAGGAGCTCTGCAATCTCCGGATTTGATTTTTCATCCAGCAGAAGACGGAAAACCTCACATTCCCTCTGTGAAAGATCATGCTGCGCGGCATACTGATGGAAGAAAGCCTGGGCGTCCATGGCAGGCGGGATGGTGTTTGGTGTTTCATAGAGCAGTCTGTAAACACGGAAAAACAGGAATACAGAGATGAAGAAAAAGAGAGCGGTAAGGCAGATCAAAGGCAGGGGCGCGGAAGAACATGCAAGACATACCGCTTCTCCGGCAGCATCCCCAAGCCTGCCTATAAGCAGTCCAAGGCCTGCCAGTTCAAGCGCCCCGATGTCTTCTGCATGATCGGAGAATACAATGATACGGTACACAGAATAAAACCCGAATGTAAAATAATTCAGCGCCCAGAACAGAGTGGATGAGACGGGTTCTCCGCGAAGAGACAGCAGGATAAACGGAATGACAAGTGCAGAAACGGCCAGTATAGCACCATATTTCCGGTCCCGGTCGGTTATGAACCCGGCAAGGATCAGGCCGGCTGCATAAAAGAGTCTCGAAAACTCGACATGTACGCCTTCAATCAGGTCTGCGGAGGAGAAGGCAAAACCGCAGTTGTTGACGATACTGAAGAAGAAAACGAGGAGCCCTATCCGGAACAGGAGGCTCCGGGCATCGGAGGCAGCGGGAGTATCTGATGCCTGCATGGAGGATGTAACCACTGGTTCAGCGTGCCGGGTGCCATGAATCAGCCCCATGATCAGAACAGTCATCATAAGGCAGAGTATCCAGACTTTGTCCGAATAGTACAGTGAACCTCCGCCCAGACGGGAAAGCACCCATGATGCGAATATGGAAGCGCTGTACCCGATACCCAGCATGGATGCACGTTCATGCCGTTCGGTAATGCGGGCCAGAATAAAAAGATAGTATCCCCCGATATATCCGCAAACTGTATTCATCAGAAAACCGGTCACCAGGGTCCAGGTAAGGCTGGTGCTCAGCACAGAAGGCAGCAGACAGAGAAAATGCAGAACAAGGGCTATGTGAATTCCAGACGGGCCCCAGTTGCTGCGGTGCCGCTGGACGCCAATAAAACAACCGATACCGGCTGCCTGAAAAAGATAACCGAATACCATGGTTATCAGATCACAGGTACTGCTGGATACCATGCTCATAAGGTGATACTCCCATGCCAGCCAGCCTGTTGATGTCAGGAGAAAACAGAGGCAAAGAATGATGGCACTTGAAAATGCCGGCTTCAGGTGGAGTGTTTTCATAAAAAGACCCCGTTCAATATCCGCGGGTTCTGGCAGGGCAGGAATACACGGACAGTATGATTCTCTTTCAGAAACTGTCTATAAAGATATCATAAGCTGTCCAGGACTTCAATATTGTCATCCTGAATATGATTGCTATAAGCAGCATAAAGGCCCCCGGTTCCTGGAGTCAGGAACCGGGGGCCGGCTAACAGAATCTCTGCTTCAGCTGAACATCTGTTCCAGTTCTTCATATTTCTCATGCGTGATCAGTGCATCCCGCTTGGTGCCTTCCAGACGTACGATGTATGTCCAGCGTCCATACGGGGTAATGTCTGTGATCCGGTTGAGGTTGATGATGTAGGATTTGTGGCAACGGAAGAAGATCGCAGGGTCCAGACGCGCTTCAGTTTCAGCAAGTGAGTCGGAAGTCACGTAGCGTCCTTCATCGGTAGTGTAGATGACGGTGGAACGGTCCTCACGCTGGACCAGGAGAATTTCATTCATGTCGATAAAGCTGACACCATCTTTATGCCGCAGCATCAGGCGGCCTGTGCTGAGCCGGGCCTGCCGCGGAATACCTGGCAGGGGTGTTCCCTGTCTCCGTTCAAGCCGGTCGCGGATCTTGGACAGTGTCTGAGTGATCCGTTCCATTTTAAAGGGCTTGATCAGGTAATCAAAGGCATACACTTCAAAGGCGTCCCCCATATACTGATCATGAGCTGTGGCAAAGATCATGATGATCGACGGATCCATATCCTGAATCAGCCGCCCGCATTCGACACCGGTTTTTCCGGGCATTTCCACATCGAGAAATACCACATGCGGGTGCAGGGATTCCACGAGCTCCATCAGTTCATTGCCATCCCGGGCTTCACCAATGAGTGTAAATCTTTCGGTGCGCTCAAGGATTTTGCGTTCAATCAGGCGCATACCTTCGTCATCATCAGCGATTACGACACGAATGTTTTCCATATTGAAACTCCTTAGGGCTCAGATGAGATGGGAAAGCGCTCCGGCTGGAAGGCGGGAGCGCTTGGTTCAGCCGACCAGTTTTGAACCGCGGCGTTCGCCGGGCCGGCGCAGGACTTCCTGAAGAATGAAAGCGTTGGCAAGCTCATTATCTGAGAAATGGAATGGGCTTGCGGTTGTGGCTGGTGCCGGTGCTGCCACGGTCTGTGTAAACAGTTCGGCACTGTGGTCTGAGGGCATGTCCTTGAGTGTGCCTTCAGTCTGATCATGGGCCATACTGCCCTGGAACATGCCGCTGTGATCATGCGGGGTAACCGCAACGTTCGGCTGGATTTCCTTATGCGGCATGCTGGAATCTGGCTGGATGTCAGTCTGATCTGTCATGGAGCTGTCAGGCATTTGCTTTGCCTGGGTGACTGTTGCAGGTCTGTCTGTTCGGACGGCTCTGACAGGTCTTGGTGCGGCAACAGGTTTTCTATTCCTGGAAGCTGGCGTATTCTTTGCCTTTTTTGTTGCCGAATTCAGGGCGGACAACCCCCACCAGACGAGGATTACTATGAAGATGGCAGGCAAGCTTTATGCCTCCTTTCGGAAAAACCATCATTCAGCATTACTTTTTCGAGGAATGAATGGCTTCAGTCGTACCCTGCGGTGCACTGGCCTTAGCAATGGATTCACGCATGTCAGTGTCCGCATTCACGTTCTTGAGCTGATAATAATCCATCACACCGAGTTTTCCGCTGCGCAGAGCTTCAGCCATGGCGCGAGGTACGTCCGCTTCAGCTTCGACAACCTTGGCCCGCATTTCCTGTACGGAAGCTTTCATTTCCTGTTCATGCGCGACAGCCATGGCACGGCGTTCCTCAGCCTTGGCCTGCGCAATGCGACGGTCAGCCTCTGCCTGGTCCATCTGCAGCTGAGCACCGATATTGCGTCCGACATCGACGTCGGCGATATCAATGGAAAGAATCTCATAAGCTGTTCCGGCATCCAGCCCCTTGGTCAGCACTGTGCGGCTGATCAGGTCAGGATTTTCCAGTACCTGCTTGTGTGTTTCTGCGGAACCAACTGTAGTAACGATGCCTTCGCCGACACGGGCGATAATGGTCTCTTCACCGGCACCGCCGACCAGGCGTTCAATGTTTGTACGGACTGTGACCCGGGCTTTGGCCCGCAGTTCGATACCATCTTTTGCAATGGCAGCGACTACCGGGGTCTCAATGACTTTGGGTGTTACGGTCATCTGGACAGCCTGGAAAACATCACGGCCAGCCAGATCAATGGCGCAGGCTTTCTCAAATGCCATGGGAATATTAGCCCGCTGTGCGGCAATCAGTGCGTTGATGACATGATCCACATTACCACCGGCCAGATAATGGGTTTCCAGCTGGGTAATGGAGAGATTCAGGCCTGCCTTGTTCGCCTTGATCAGGGGATCCACCAGCCGGGTAGGGGATATATGACGGATCCGCATACCAATCAGAGAGCGGATGGAAACATGCACACCACTGGCGATAGCGCGAATCCATACGCCAAAGGGAATATAGTGGAAAAGTACGATCAGGAAAATCAGAGCCAGAACCAGAATAATACCGAGCAATACAATCTGTTCCATGGGAACCCTCCTTACTGTTTAGTTTCCGTTGATTTCACGGACAGTCACCTGACTGCCGTCTGTGCTGATAATACGTACACGCCGGCCGCTTTCGATATATTCACCTTCACTGATTACATTGAGGCGTACCTCATCAAACTCGGCGATACCGGCAGGTCGCAGTGCTGTTGTGGTGACTCCCTCATGCCCTATAAAGACTTTCAGGTCCTCGGATGCGACATACCCGCCTTCCGGATCTTCCGTTGCATGCAGGATCATTTCACTTTTACTCAGCCGTCCCTTCGCAGCACTGCGCAGGGAAATCGACAGTATAATGGCGACAATGGAGAGCACAATCAGAGTTACGCCCAGTGCTGCGGCAGCACCGTAATGAATAAAAGTGAGAACGATCGCGGCAATCTCAAGCAGAATCCCGGAGATACCGGGCAGACCGAAGCCCGGCATGAAGGCCTCGAGTACAATCATGCCTGCGCCGAAAATGATACAGAGAATAATGGGCAGATTGGAGATCAAGAACGAGCCCATGCTGCTCCCTCCTTTCAGTACACATGCAGTGTACCATGAAAATGGGAAACGTGAGAGGCGTTCTGTCTGAAAGATACAGATTCACGCTTCAATTGTCATCCCATGGTGCTCTCGAGGTATGTGCGCAGGGCATCCAGGTCCTTCTCATAGGTAGTTTTCAGGGCCCGGTTATAGATAATGGCAGCAGGATGATAGAGCGGAAACAAAGGAAAAGCTGTATCCTGCACAGTGACAGAAAGCAGCTGCCCATGGACATCCCCGATGGTTCCCGGAATGCAGGTGAAAAATGCAAGCGGTGTGTTTCCAAGTGTCACGATGATGTCAGGAGAAACCAGCCGGATTTCTTCTTCAAGAATTTCTGCAAACCAGCTGCATTCTGTCCGGGTGGGTGTCCGGTTGGAAACAGTTCCTTTGCTGCTGACCCGGATGGGCCGGAACTTTACGGTATTGGTAATATAGAGGTCTTCGCGCCTGAGTGCCAGGACCTGGATAAAATGGTCCAGGTTTTTCCCCGCCTTGCCGACGAAGGGGTGCCCCTGCTGCTCTTCCTGTGCCCCGGGTGCTTCTCCGATCAGCATGATCCGGGGGTGTGGCCAACGACCTTCACCGTAAACCAGATTCCGGTCAATTCCGTGTGTCTGCGCAACCGTTCTGCATGCAAGCTGCAGCTTTTCCATGGATTCTGCCATAATGATTTCCTTTCTCAGGACGGATACAGATCCGGATACAGGTGCAGTTCCTTCAGCTTGTCTCTCAGGGCCTGCATATCAGTCCAGGCATCTTTTTTCTTGGATGCATCCCGGAGCAGAGCGGAAGGATGGTAGGTGGGCAGCATCCAGACCCCCTTCCGCTGCTGCCACACTCCGCGGTCCCGTGTGATCCGGATCTCATTGCCCAGGGTGGCCCGGGCTGCCGTGGACCCCAGAAGCACAATGACCTTGGGATGAACCAGCAGGGTCTGCATGCGCAGATGCATCATGCATGCGCTGATCTCTTCCGGCAGAGGAACACGGTTATTCGGAGGCCTGCATTTGACAATATTGCATATATAGACCCGCTCGCGAGGCAGGCTGATGGCGTCCAGCATCCGGGTGAGCAGCTGACCGGCTGCTCCTACAAAGGCCAGTCCCTGCTCATCTTCTGTCTGACCAGGTCCTTCTCCGATAAACATCAGCGGAGAAGCAGGATCTCCTTGCCCCGGCACTTTGTGCAGTATACCGTGATACAAAGGACAAAGATTGCAGGCTTCAACCTGTCTGTGAAACAGTTCCCATGTAATATCGGCCACGGAAATCACCTCGGCTGGAATGCATTCTGCAGCAGTGGAAAGGTCTCCGTCAGATCATGACGGACAAAGGAAAGCATCTGGGTCAGTATAAACACAGCCAGAACGATCAGCAGGATCCCGATCAGGATCAGGAGCCAGTTCAGGAATCCGGCGCTCATCCGCAGACGGTCCAGGCGACGTTCATATTCTTCGGACTCGTTCAGGTGGGCGGAAGGATGCTTGACGGAGAAAATGTCCTGATCCGGAACCTCCCCGGAGTCATCCGGCAATGGCTGCTGAAACTGATCCTCTTCGGCAAACTGAGGTATATGATCCTGCTCCGGGGCAGAGTGTGTGGAAAAATAAGCCATGGCCAACCTCCTAGACATAGTCCAGCCATGCACCGGCTTCTTCTTCTCTTCCGGTCAGATGGCCTTCTTCTGTAAGTCCTGGAAACCCCTGCTGCCGCAGGGCTTCGTAAAGCACGATGGCAACGGAATTGGATAAGTTCAGACTGCGTGCTTCGGGACGCATGGGAATACGGATGCACCGGTCATAGCACTGTGAGAGCAGATTCTCCGGCAGTCCACGTGTTTCACGACCGAAGATGAGCATATCATCGGGACCATATATGACTTCCGTGTAGGATCTGGGTGCCTTGGTGGAAGCAAAATGGTAGTGCGCACCCTGGGTCGACCGGAAAAAGGAAGTCAGGTCATCGTGCACATGCAGTTCCATCAGATGCCAGTAATCCAGGCCGGCACGTTTCAGGTACCGGTCATCGAGGGAAAAGCCAAGAGGCCGGATCAGGTGCAGAACGGCTCCGGTTGCCGCACAGGTCCGTGCGATATTCCCGGTGTTCTGAGGAATCTCCGGCTCTACTAAAACAATATGCATGTCACGCCTCCCGGTATTGAGTACCTTCATTGTATCAGAGCCTGCCGGGGCATTCAAGCGGCAAACAGCAACCTTTCTGCTCACGAATCGTGTCATGGAAGATCATGATATAGAAGACAGACGTCAGGAAAGAATGAAATCTGACCTTTATAAAGTGGCTGAAAGATGTGTAATACGGGCACTTTTCAGACTTGAAGGACAGCTGAAATTTAATTGTCAGAAAAGGTCAAAAAGTGCTTGACAAAGGTGCAGACGGGTGGTATCGTATGCCATGAAAGTTAGCACTCAACAAACAAGAGTGCTAACAAGATACTTTTCAGAAAGGAGCGTACTCCCAGGAATGGATGACCGAAAGTTTCGGATCCTGCAGGCGATCATTGATGATTATATCCTGACGGCTGAGCCTGTGGGGTCACGTACCATTTCAAGAAAGTATGACATGGGTCTGAGCTCAGCAACGATCCGGAATGAAATGAGCGACCTGGAAGAGTTGGGGTATCTGGATCAGCCGCATGTATCAGCCGGACGGATTCCGTCTGCCAAGGCATACAGGCTGTATGTGGATACTCTTCTGAAGAACGGGACCATCCCTTCTGCCAATGCAGAGGATATCCGGAATCACTTTCTCGGACGTTCACGGCAGATGGAGGAAGTGATCGACCGGGCTGCACAGGTGCTCTCCAGTGTGACACGGTATCTTGCCGTTGTGCTTCCGCCTTCCGAACAGCTGCCGGTGCTGAGAACCATTCAGCTGGTCCGCGTAAGCAGCCGGAGCGCACTGGTTGTCATTGTGACAGACGGTGGCATCATCCGCGACCAGGTAATCAGTTATCCGGCATCTCTGGACGAGGATACACTGTATCAGATTTCACGTTCCCTGACGGAATCCCTGAGCGGATGCTCCCTGCGGGAAGCGTGTGAGCGGATGCCACAGATCATCGGAAGAATGCGGGAAAACGGTGTAGTGCTGGAGCAGCTGGGAAGCTATTTTACAGACAAGCGGGACAGCAAGCGGAAGGTCCATGTGGCTATAGGCGGAGCAAGCAACATGCTGTCCTATCCTGAGTACTCGGATATGGAAAAGGCACGGTCTCTTCTGAACCTGGTAGAAACGAGGGACAAGCTTGCATCCATCATTGCACAGCACGGAAGCGTATCCATGACTGTCCGGATCGGGCCTGAGACAGGCATTCCGGAAATGGAGGACTGCTCCATTGTAACAGCCACCTACTCGACGCAGAATGGTCAGCAGGGAACGATCGGAGTCATCGGACCGACGCGCATGCAGTATTCCAAAGTACTGTCTGTGCTGGGTACCATGGGACAGCAACTGACAGAAATGTTCGGCATGCAGGAACAGTACCGGGATGCCGGCAATAAGGAAAGGTAGTGAAGACAGGTCATGAGCAGGAAAGAAAAGAAGATGCCTGCAGAGGAAATGCAGGAAACGAAGGAAACTGCGGCACAACAGGCACCTTCGGAGGAACCTGTAGTGGCTGAGTCACCCGCGGAGGAAACACAGGACCTGAGCAAGGAACTGGAAGCGGCCAGGGCTCAGGCGGAAGAGTATCTGAATCTTGCACAGCATGTGCAGGCAGACTTTGACAATTTCCGCCGCAGGAATGAGTCCGTACGCGCAGATGCGTATGCAGACGGACAGAGAAATGTGGCCGGTGCCATGCTGAGTGTTCTGGATAACCTGGAACGTGCTCTGGATTCCGCACCGGAGGATTCACCGCTCAGAAGCGGTGTGGAACTTACGCTGAAAGCCATGCGTGATACCTATGGCAAACTGAAAGTGACGGAGATCAACAGACTGGGTGAAAAATTTGATCCCAATCTGGAGAACGCAGTCATGCGGGGCACAGCGGAAGAAGGCGAACCGGGTACAGTGTGCCAGGTTCTGCAAAAGGGTTACAGTATGAACGGTGTTGTGATCCGGCATGCCATGGTCAAGGTTGTGGCTGACGACTGACACTGGTGCATATAGATTTTACATTAAATATAAGTCTGCTTTTCTGAATGCAGGATGATTGATTTAGGAGGAATGCTTTATGGCAAAGATTATTGGTATTGACCTTGGTACTACAAACAGCTGTGTAGCCGTCATGGAAGGCGGACAGCCTGTTGTGATTGCAAATGCGGAAGGCAGCCGCACAACCCCGTCTGTTGTTGCTTTTACGAAGGATGGCGAACGTCTGGTCGGCCAGGTGGCAAAGCGTCAGGCTGTGACGAATCCTGACCGTACGGTGATTTCCATCAAGCGTGAAATGGGTACGGCATATAAGGTTAGCATTGATGGCAAGGACTACACACCTCAGGATATCAGTGCCATGATCCTGACCAAGATGAAGGAAACCGCTGAAAGCTATCTGGGCGAAAAAGTCACCGAAGCAGTGATTACCGTGCCGGCATACTTCAATGACAGCCAGCGTCAGGCAACTAAGGATGCGGGCCGTATCGCAGGCCTGGATGTCAAGCGTATCATCAATGAACCGACGGCCGCTTCTCTGGCTTATGGTCTGGATAAGGAAGGCAACCAGAAGATCCTGGTGTATGACCTGGGCGGCGGTACTTTCGATGTTTCCATTCTGGATATCGGCGATGGCGTGTTCGAAGTGCTTTCCACCAACGGCAATACCCGTCTTGGCGGCGATGACTTCGACCAGCGTGTGATTGACTGGATTGCAGAAAGCTTCAAGAAGGAGAACGGGATTGACCTGCGTCAGGACCGTATCGCGGCTCAGCGTCTGAAGGAAGCTGCAGAAAAGGCAAAGATTGAACTCTCCGGCACGACGACCGCTTCCATCAATCTGCCTTTCATCACGGCGGATGCCACCGGCCCGAAGCACATTGACATGACCCTGACCCGGGCTAAGTTCGATGACCTGACCCGTGACCTGGTGGAAGCCACGATTGAACCGATGAAGAAGGCACTGGCAGATGCACAGCTGACCTACAATCAGATTGACAAGATCATTCTGGTCGGCGGTTCGACCCGTATCCCGGCAGTACAGGAAACCGTCAAGCGGATCACTGGCAAGGAACCCTTCAAGGGTGTGAACCCGGATGAATGTGTGGCAATCGGTGCTGCCATCCAGGGCGGTGTTCTGGGCGGCGAAGTGAAGGACGTTCTGCTTCTGGACGTGACCCCGCTGTCACTGGGTCTGGAGACGGAAGGCCATATCTTTACCCGCCTGATCGACAGGAATACCACAATCCCGTGCGAGAAGAGCCAGATCTTCTCCACTGCCGCAGACGGTCAGACGACTGTGGAAATCAACGTACTTCAGGGCGAACGCCAGATGGCATATGACAACAAGTCCCTGGGCCGCTTCCAGCTGACCAATATTGCGCCGGCGCCCCGTGGTGTGCCTCAGATCGAAGTAACTTTCTCGATCGACCGGAACGGCATTGTGCATGTATCTGCTAAGGACAAGGCAACCGGCAATGTCCAGGATATCACCATTACGGCCTCCACAAACCTGACTGAGGATGAAATCAATCAGCGCGTGAAGGAAGCCGAGCAGTATGCTGAGGAAGACAAGAAGCGTAAGGAAGAAGTCGAAACCCTGAATACGGCAGACGGCATGATTTACGAATTCGAAAAGCAGCTGCGTGAGAACGGCGACAAGCTCTCCGATGAGGATAAGGCCAAGGTCCAGAGCGAGATTGATGCCTTCAAGAAAGTCCGTGAAGGCGGCAAGGCAGACGAAATCAAGAGCGCAATGGAAGGCTTTACCCAGAGAGTGTATGATGTTTTCGGCAAGATCTACAAGCAGCAGGCAGAAGCTCAGGGTGCACAGGGCGCTCAGGGGCCTCAGGCCGGCACCACCAATGATGACGGAAGCATCAATACCGAGGGCGAAGTTCACTGATGCATAATGTCCGGAGACGCTGAAGGCAGCGTCTCCGGCATTTGTACGTACGAACGTCTCCCATTGAAGAGGTGATAGATTTGGCAAACAAGCGTGACTATTATGAAGTCCTCGGTGTGGATAAGAACGCCACTGCCGATGAAATCAAGAAAGCATACCGGAAGAAGGCCAAGGAGTTCCATCCTGACCTGCATCCCGGTGATAAGGAAGCCGAGGAACACTTCAAAGAAGTCAATGAAGCGAACGAGGTACTGTCAGATCCGGACAAGCGCGCACGCTATGACCAGTTCGGATTCAATGATCCGATGCAGGGCGGGAATCCGTTCGGCGGTATGGATTTCAATGGCATGGGCGGCATGGGAGACATACTGGACCAGATCTTTGGTGGTTTTGGCGGTATGGGTGGTATGGGTGGTATGGGCAGCAGGCGGAGCAATGCACCGACCCGCGGCAATGACCTCCAGTATTCCATGAAGATTTCCTTTGAAGAAGCGGCAGACGGCTGCGAAAAATCCTTCGATTTTTACCGCAATGAAGTCTGTGATGTCTGTCATGGAAATGGTGCCAAGCCTGGCACCAAGCCCGGAACCTGTCCGACCTGTAAGGGTCAGGGACAGATCCGCTCCAGCGGTGGCTGGATGACGACCGTCCGCACCTGCCCGACCTGTGGTGGCTCCGGTAAGGTGATTACAGACAAATGCACAAGCTGCGGCGGCTCGGGCAGAGTCCGCAAGCGTCGTACAGCCAAGGTCCGGGTGCCGGCAGGCATTGAGAATGATCAGACGCTGGTCCTGGAAGGCCAGGGTGAACCCGGCAGGAATGGCGGGCCGAACGGAGATCTGTTTGTTACCGTAAGCGTGCGGCCGCATAAACTGTTCCGGCGTGACGGATATAACCTGCTGCTGGACTTCCCGATCAGCTTTACCCAGGCGGCACTGGGTGCAGAAGTCGATGTTCCGACACTGCACGGCTCTGTGAAATACCGGATTCCTGAAGGCACGCAGAATGATACGGAATTCCGGATCAAGGGCCAGGGTGTCCAGATCCTCCATTCAAGCGGCAAAGGCGACCTGATTGTGCGTGTGCGCGTGGAGGTACCAAGAAAACTGAGCGAAAAGCAGAAAGAACTGCTCAGACAGTTTGAAGGAACCACGACCGGCCGCGAGTATGAAGGCCGTAAGTCTTTCCTGGACAAGCTGAAGGAAGCGTTCAGCTGAGAAAAGCCAACTGTCCGGATACAGGACCGTGTCTGTCCCAGCATCGCGTGACAACAATCATGATAACGTATTCCCGGCGCAGTCGCATGAGAAGCGGCTGCGCTGTTTTTTTATCCGGGTGAGTGCAGAAGACGGTATACCGTTTGGCCGGCCAGCCGGGAAGTGTATTGTTTTTACTCTGCTCTCGACGTATAATGTAGCCTGTATTATTGTGCAGTCATGAGGGACGGGAGGGGTGCTATGTATGCACAGGTAATCGTCGACATTGTGCATGAAGCAGTAGATCGCACATTCATCTACCGCATCCCTGAGAACATGACACTGGAACCCGGTCAGCGTGTGGAAGTCCCTTTCGGGCACCAGACCAAGGAAGGGATTGTACTTGCACTTACATCGGAGTGCACACTGGAAGAGGGTAAAGTCCGGTCTGTATCACGGAAGCTTGAAGAGTATCCGGCTGTCCTTAAGGACCTGATTGCACTGGCGCAGCATATGGCCGAGGATGCACATTGTCCGCTGGCCGAAACACTGCGACTGATGATACCTGCGCAGATGCGCGGAAACCGGGTGCGGCCGCAGATGCAGACCATGCTGCAGCTGGCAATACCTGCTGACCAGGTGGAGCAGGCAGCGGCAGAGCAGGGACGTTCACTGAAACGGAAAATGATCCTGCTGCTTCTGGCAGACGGGAAACCCTGCACCATGAAAAGCATACAGGAAGCAGTCCATGATCCGCGTGAGGCGGCGCGACAGCTTGAAGCTGCCGGGCTGATCCGTGTCTGGGAGGAGGAGAGCCTGCGTATACCGGAAAACAGTCTGCACAGTGACCGCAGCCGGGAGCCGGATCTGACCCCGGAACAGGAAGAAGTGCTTCAGGAACTGATTCCGGCTATGGACGAGGGGAAAGGAAAGTTCCTTCTGCATGGTGTGACAGGTTCCGGGAAAACGGAGGTTTTTATCCGTCTGGTGCGGCACGCTCTGGAAACGGACAGGTCTGCGATGATTCTGGTACCGGAGATTGCACTGACACCGCAGATGGTGGACTGGTTCCGGGCACGTTTTGGAAGTATTGCTGCAGTCCTGCATTCCAGACTGACACCCGGCGAACGCTATGATGAATGGCGAAGGATCCGCCAGGGCAAGGCCAGGGTGGTGATTGGTGCAAGATCGGCCGTGTTTGCGCCTCTGGAAAAACCGGCAGTCCTGATTATTGATGAGGAGCATGAAACGACGTATCTCAGCGACAGGCATCCGAGGTATGACGCGCGGGAGATCGCGGCATGGCGTGCCGAACGGAGCGGGGCAATACTGCTTCTGTCCAGCGCAACGCCGAGCATACTCTCGTTTGCCAAGGCACAGCGCGGTGTGTACAGGCTTCTGGAAATGCCCGAGCGTGTCGGCGGGAGACCCATGCCCGAGGTTCAGGTTGTGGATATGCGTGCGGAACTTGAGGCCGGGAATCGATCCATGTTCTCCAGGTCGCTGCAGTTTGCATTGAACCGGTGTCTTCATGCAGGCCAGCAGGCTATGCTGCTGATGAATCATCGCGGGTATTACTCCTTCGTATCCTGCCGTAAGTGCGGAAAAACACTGCACTGCCCGCACTGTGATGTTTCCCTGACCTATCATATCGGGCGCGGGGACGGAAGACTGCACTGCCATTACTGTGGGTATGCGCAGTCCGTGCCGGACCGTTGCCCTGAGTGCGGGAGCGAGAAGATACGCTATTTCGGCTCGGGCACACAGAAAGTGGAGGAGGAGCTGAACAGGCTTTTTCCGGACTATGCGGTCGGAAGGATGGATCTGGATACGACGGGAGGAAAGGACGGACACGCGAAGATCCTGGAAGCGTTCCGGTCGGGGCGTACCCGGATTCTTGTCGGCACACAGATGATTGCCAAGGGCCTGGATTTTCCCCAGGTGACACTGGTCGGTGTCCTGGCTGCGGACATGTCCCTGAATCTTCCGGACTACCGGGCAAGGGAAAAGACATTCCAGCTTCTGACACAGGTGGCCGGCCGTGCCGGACGTGGTATGGAGAAGGGCAATGTGGTGATCCAGACATACCGGCCGGAAGATCCGGTGATTCAGCTTGCTGCACAGCAGGATTACCGGGCATTCTTTGAAATGGAGCTGGAACGCCGCAGAATTGCACTGTACCCGCCGTATACTGTCATGGCGAGACTTCTGGTGGAGTCGGCAGATGCAGACCTGGCCCGACAGTATGCAGAAAGGCTTTACCAGCGCTGCGAACAGCTGGTTACAGAACAGCCGGGCTGGCAGGAATGCCGCCTGATGATGAACCTTGAGCAGCCGATCCTCGGGCTTCT
>ONWQ01000025.1 GCA_900321565.1 uncultured Eubacteriales bacterium | reverse complement strand
TGGTCTCCGTCATAGCTGATGACACGGATTATAGCACCCGGCATCCTCCGGTGCAAGCGCAAATTCATCCAAATGTGGCAGTATACGTTACTATTCACAGTTCTATGAAATGAAATAGCGTCTGGATATAATACGTTTAGCAAGGTCATAATGCCTACATATAAAGGCAAAGTGACCTTGCTTTATTTGGTTTGAAGACTCATCAGAAAAAAAGTTGGTACAAACAGAAAAAATACCAACATTCTATTGACAAATTAGTTGGTATGATTTATAATTTTAACGTACCAATACTTGAAGAGGGGGTAAGATCAACATGTCTATTGTCCGATACACCAACAAGAAAACCGGGGTTGTGACACTGTATGAATCGACTTCATATTATGACCCTGTTACAAAGCAATCACGTCCTAAAAGAAAGTACCTCGGAACAGAAGACCCAACAACAGGGAAACTGATCCCATCAACGAACAAGCGGGGAAGAAAAAAGGGAACAGAAGATACGACCAACTCAAAAGTGCACAAGAACGTGGCAGGACCGGATTATCAGCTTCTTTATGAACAGCAAAAAAAGGAATGCGTAGAGAAAGAAAAGAAAATCCGGGAATTGGAAAAAGCAAACAGAATATTATACGGATATCTGGAACGAGTAAGAGATACATTGAATGGAATGCTGACAAATAAAGAAACTGAACAATAGAGCAATCCGGAATGGTTGCAGAGGTGTCACGCATGATGAATCGAACGTACAGCGAACTGGTATCACTGCAGTGTGAAAACAGAGCTTTGAGGCAACAGATCAAAGAGTTTGAAAACGGGAGCAGATACCTGAAAATACAGTCGGATTATAGCCGCGTCATTGCAGGATATAAACGGGAAAACCAGCAGCTGAAGAAAGAAGTCGAGAAAGAGCGTGTCACTGGAAAAAAGGCCCGGGATCTGTGGATTGATCAATGCAATGCAGACTGGGAAAAATATCAGTCTGAGCTCAAAAAGCAAGAGCGTCAAATAGAGAAACTGGAAAAGAAATATCAGGATTACGTAGATAAGAGCGAAGAAGAACGTTCAGCGATGATTGCAGATTATGAAGAGAAACTGTCAGAAAAGGACGCAGTGATCCATGAATTGAGTGTCAGAGTGGCACATTTGGAAGCAATCCGCGGGCATGATGGAACCAATACGGGCATACCAACAAGTCAGACTCCAACAGGTAAGAAAAAACTCATACCGAATAGTCGTCGCGGGACCGGGAAGCCCAAAGGTGGACAAAAGGGCCACAAGCAGCATAAGCTGGAGCCTCCTGCAGAGAAAGATATCAATGACGAAGTACAGTATACAGCCATGGAAGGAGGACGCTGTCCGTCCTGTGATTCGAAAAATCTGGAATACATAGGTCCAGGCGAACCAAGATACGAATATTGTAGAAATTCAGGTCATGAAACGTCGTATTGTGGATTCTCTGTATCGATGCAATGACTGCGGAGAGATCATCAGGGTCGGTAGTATCCCGGTAGCAAGAACAGCATGTCAGTATGGACCTGTGGTTCAGTCTCTGGCGCTGTCACTTACCAATACAGTCAATGCGTCCATCAATAAGACTGCAATGTTTCTTGCCGGCATTGCCAATCAGGAACTTCATCCTTCTGAAGGATATATTGCAAAACTGCAGGCGCGTGCTTCAAAAGGGCTTACCTCATTTTATGAGGACTTAAGAATTCTGCTCCTTACCAGACCGATCATTTTCTGGGACGACACGGTGATCTTTATTCATGCACAGCGCGCATGCTTCCGGTTCTATGGCGATGATTCCATTGCCTTTTATACTGCACACCTGCATAAAGACATGAAAGGGATCCAGGAAGATCATGTACTTCCTCTGCTGACTGAAGAAACCATGGTTATGCATGATCACAATATGATCAATTATCATGAGGACTTCTTCTTTCAGAATCTGGAATGTGCACAGCATCTTCAACGTGATTGCCAGAAGAATGCAGATGACACAGAACATCCATGGAGTTCTGAATTGAAGGAACTGATTGCTGAGACAATAGACGACAGAAAGCGCGCAATTGCGGAACAGCAGCGCTGCTTCAAGAAGGAATACATTGATCACTTTGAGGAGCGATTGGAGCACATTCTGCAAGCTGGTTGGAAACAGTATGAAGAGAATAAACAGAGGCTGGAAAAGTATGGGGCATCTGTTGAAAAAGCCTTGCTGACCCGACTTAACAAATATCGGCCCAACTACTTTGCATGGGTATATGACTTTTCACTTCCGACCACAAACAATCTTAGTGAGAGAAGTCTAAGGCCGATCAAGACAAAAATGAAAGTGTCGGGTCAATTTGAATCAGAGCAGGCAGCACAAAACCATGCAGTGATTCGTTCCTATGTGGAAACCTGTCGACGAAATGGAATCAACGAGATCACTGCATTGAAACGACTGAGTGAAGGCAATCCCTACACTGTAGCCGAGATTTTTGACGTACGATAATTATTTATGGGGCTGGTTGCTTTGCCAACCCCTTTTTCCTGTGAATAGTAACGGTTAACATAGTCATTATTAATACATATGACCATATTGATTTGACAATGAATCGGGTATCCTCTATATTTCACTTTGAATGTGAGCGTATACATCAGTTTTCGGATGGAAACGGTCGAACGGGACGATTGTGGCATTCGCTAATCCTGCAGCGATGGAAATTGATTTTTCTCTGGCTACCGATTGAAACGCTGATACAGGAAAAAATGAAGGAGGGTTTTCTATGAAACGAAAGACTCATGTGCTGATAACGCTTGTCTGCATGATGGCCTGTCTGGTGTCATTCGATCCTGTAGGTAACTGTGAAGAGAATGTTTTGCCTGCCCCGGAGACCATCTATCAGGTGGCCCTGCTGCAATCTCTTGCCCAGGGCCATTATGACGGAATCATCACGGTGGGGGAGCTGAAGACGCACGGCGATACTGGCATTGGAACTTTCGAAGGTGTCAATGGCGAGATGATCGTTCTGGACGGCGTGGTATATCAGGCAATCTATGATGGTAGCGTCGTGGTTCCGAAAGATTCTGAGATGATCCCGTTTTCGAACGTGACATTTTTCGAGCCTGATATTCAGATTCAACTGACAGACGTTCCCGACATGGCCTCGCTTCAGGAAAAACTGAATGAGATTGTGCGCGAGAACGGTGCCAATCTTTTCTACATGGTAAAAATACCCGGTGAGTTTTCGGCGATTAAGGTGCGCAGCGAATACAAACAGGAAAAGCCTTACAGGGAATTGGATGTCGCGCTCGCTGCGGATCAGGTCGAATGCGACCATGAGAACATCCGTGGAACAATGGTTGGCCTGTACTGCCCTTCGTTCATGGGGGGACTGAACAGCATCGGCTGGCACTTCCATTTTATCAATGAAGGCTTGACATGTGGCGGTCATGTGCTGGAGGTAAGCGTCAGCAGTGCGGATGCCTTCCTAGATTCGACACCCGGATTTACTCTGGCTCTGCCTGAGGAAGACGGAGATTTTCAAAACATGGATCTGAGCCGGGACATGGATGAAGCCATCCACCGCGCAGAGACGTCAACCTCAGCAGACTCTGCGTCAGAAGATTTGGCTGATGGCGGGGAATGAAGATATAGAATAGAGTCTGGCCTTGCGTGGTCAGGAGTATTCAGGGAAAAGCTTTGGATTGCAATGGCTTGCGCTGCGCTGTTGCACGGGAGCATAGGAAACGAGAGATACGACTGGTATCGTTGTGAAGCAGTCATTTGACAGATGATCAATGCATAGGAACACGCTCCAAAAGTCTACGCCCATGAATACAAAAAAAGACGATCACTTTTCGGACAGCGATCATGCAACAGGAACCGATAAGATTTTAAATCATTGGATGCTTCATCGAAATGGTGAAGTACAAACGGCTCTGGCCCTGTGCTATGGATAACAAAATGGAAGGTGCTGTACATGCTGACCAAAGCAGAACTCCCGGATTGTCCGGTTGCCACGACAGTCCAGCTCATCGGTAACAAATGGAAGCTGCTGATTCTGCGCAATCTGATGGCCCGCCCGTGGCGGTTCAATGAAATGCTGCGCTCCATACCCGGCATAAGTCAGAAAGTGCTGACGGACAATCTCCGTGCCCTGGAGAAGGACGGCATCATCAGCCGTACCGTATTTCCGGAAGTGCCACCCAGGGTGGAATATGCGCTCAGCGAACTGGGAGACTCCATGCGTCCCATTATTGATGCCATGCAGGCATGGGGCGTCAACTATCAGAAGATGGTGAGGGATACAAAATGACTCAACAGGAACGTCGCAGATGGCTGATCGAAGCCCTTCTGGCAGAAATGCCCCAATATCGCAGCGAGGTATTTCCTCTGACCGCCGACCGGCAGTGGCAGCTGTTGCGGAGTCTGATGAACGTGCGTCCGCCATGGCCGGCGACTGAGGAATTCCTGAAAGTGCAGGATGACTTTCTCCAGGAGATGACGTCGGAAAAGGGGATCGTGGATGCAGAAACCCTTCCTGCCAGCCAGAGGGATGAGCATCTCGTGCTGTGGCAGGGGGACATCACAACGCTCCGGTGCGATGCCATCGTGAACGCTGCCAACAGCGCGCTGCTGGGCTGCTTCTCGCCATGCCATGGCTGTATTGACAACATCATCCATACTATGGCAGGAGTTCAGCTGCGGTTAGCCTGCGATGAACTGATGCAGAAACAGGGGCATGAGGAGCCGACCGGACAGGCTAAGATTACGCCCGGTTTCAACCTTCCGGCAAAGTATGTGTTGCACACGGTGGGGCCTATTGTCGACGGCGAACTGACCCGGGAGCATGAGCGGCTGCTGGCTTCCTGCTACCGTTCGTGCCTGGAGCTGGCGTCGAAAAACGGCTGTGAAAGCATTGCCTTCTGCTGCATTTCCACTGGTGTGTTCTGCTTCCCGCCGGAACGGGCTGCAGAGATTGCGGTAGATACGGTACTGGATGCGCTCAGACATGGTTCTGCTGTCCGGCGGGTGATTTTCAATGTTTTTAAGGACAGTGATCTGGCTATATATCAGAGGCTTTTGCAATGAATTACCGGCGGCTTCCATTCAATCTGGAAGCCGCCGGTCTGTATTCTGATCCATAGAAGTCAGTCAGTATTTTCAGCAAACGGCGTTATCAGGCTTGGCCTGCTCAATCTGTACATACTCAGAGATGCCGACGCATTCGTCAAAGGTCTTCAGCAGCAACATGACAGCACCAGCAGCCCGTGCAGTGTGGAGCTCGGGAAGATACGCATACCCCCCTGAATGGCGGGAACCACATTTTTCTGACTTTGTACACCATGCTGAGAATTCATACCCGAAGGTATGATCTGCGGAAATGCCTGTGCCACATAGGATGTCAACTGTACATACCCGGAAGCGGGCTATTCCAAGCCGTTTTGTTCATCCTCTCTGCATGAATCAGGCACCGCGTTCCGTGATTTTTGCTGAGCGCTGTTCCTCAGCAAAGCAGGTATGCACGATCTGATACAGACAGGCACCTTTTTGTAACTGGGACACAGAAAAGTGCGTACTGGTCAGTACAGAAAAAGATGCATATAATAAATACGCCGTCAGAATGAGATGACGGCGAGGAGTGAAAACCATGGAACAGAAAATCATGAAAGTAAAACGGCTCATTGCGGATGCGGATGCGGTGATGATCGGTGCGGGTGCCGGACTCTCGACGGCCGCCGGATTTGTTTACTCCGGAGAGCGGTTTGATCGTTACTTCGGTGACTTTGGCCGGAAGTATGGTTTCCAGGACATGTATTCCGGCGGATTCTATCCCTACGCCACAAAGGAAGAATTCTGGGCCTATTTCAGCCGGAACATCTGGATCAACCGCTATATGGATGCGCCCAGTCAAACGTATGATGATCTCTTTCAACTGATCAGGGACAAGGATTATTTTGTCCTGACCACCAATGTGGATCACTGCTTCCAGAAGGCGGGGTTTGATAAAAAACGTCTCTTCTATACCCAGGGCGATTACGGTCTGTTTCAGTGCAGCAAACCCTGTTGCCGGAAGACCTGGGACAATGAGGAGATGGTACGGCAGATGATCCTTTCGCAGGGCTTTGTCATCGGAGAGCACAATGTCCTTACCCTGCCGGAGGGCAGAAAAGCCGCTATGCGTATTCCCACGGAGCTGCTGCCGAAATGCCCCAACTGCGGACGTCCCCTGACCACGAACCTGTGCGCGGATGACAGATTTGTCGAGGATGAGGGCTGGCAGGAGGCAGCGGTGGAGTACGAAGCCTGGCTCACAGCCCATCAGCATCAGAAGGTTGTCTACCTGGAGATCGGTGTGGGTTTCAATACCCCCGGCATCATCAAGTACAACTTCTGGCAGCAGGTCTACCGGAATGAGGAAACGACCTATGTCTGCCTGAACATGGAAAGCAATCCTGTTCCGGACGAAATCAGCGACCGCTCCATCATGATCAGCGGTGACTCATCCCGGGTTATCCACGAACTGATTGCATGATCATCAGCCCGGGACAGCGTATGGCTATTCCCACGTTTCCTTTTTCATGGTTTGCAGACTGGATGAAGGAAAGCTTTGCGCCGGTGCGCAATTTCTGCAATCCAAAGTGCATGCAAGGCGAATGTTGTCAGGCAATGCACAAACGGCAGCCAAACACAGGGGGAATCCTCGGCCAAACTGCCGGACAGGAGTCTGACCTGCAGATAACAAACGCAACAGGACTGGAAACGATCAGAAAAACACCCAGGCATGGACAGCCGGGTATGGCCCACAGAGGACTGTACCCGGCTTTTTTGCGTGTTCGCGGACATGCTGACTCCCGGCAGAGAGGCCGTGGAAAGGAAGACCCTCATGATTTGCCGACATGAACCTGGTGATTCCGAAGGTCTTTCATCTTTTGCTGTGTGATGGTTGTTTCTTCTTCTGTAGTCTTGATGATGCAGTGAACCCATGCATTCAGAACGGGATTGCAGATCATGCATGTACTCCTGAGAATTGATCCCGGCAGTCTCTTGAGGACGGTTCGATAACAAAGAAAGAGCTGGTCAGAATACTGGCTTATTATGGCAACATGCCAAAAGGCGACAAACAATAAATGCAATAATATTGCCAATATTTCACATTTACAGCGATTTTTGCAGATGGCGTAATATGGCCAAGCAATTGCCAAACAACCTTAAGCAAGAAAAAACCATACCATGCCATGAAAAAATGATAGTATCCCTTTGCGTACAGGGGATCAGAACAGTTCTGTGCTGCACGCGATCAGACCGGGCCGGCTTTTTCCATACTTCCGGAAAAAACGGTCCTTTTTTGATGCAACCGCTTCGGGAATGCCCGGACAAAATATCCAGAATGATGCCATCAGATTCAAGCTTGTTTTAAGGTTCACATGGATAATCAATCCCGTCAGGAAAAAACTGGCCGGAAGCGGGCACAGAAAGTGCGGATGCTTCCGGGAAGGAGGGAAACCTGTGAACGAGGACATTCGCTACCGCCATGAGTGGAAACACGAGATCCGGTACGCGGACCTGCTGGCGATCCGGCAGCGTCTGAGGGCTATTGCTCAGCCGGATGTACACGCAAGGGATGGGAAATATCTGATCCGGAGCCTGTACTTTGATAATCTCAATGATAAGGCACTCAGGGAGAAGATCGATGGCGTGGATCAGCGAGAAAAATTCAGGATCCGCTATTACAACGGAGACCTGTCCCTGATCCATCTGGAAAAGAAAAGCAAGATCCATGGCCTCGGGACCAAGTACAGTGCGCCTCTGACAGCAGAGGAGGCGCAGTCCATTGTGGACGGGGAATGGGACTGGATGCTCTCCTCCGGCAGGCCGCTGGTCCAGGAACTGTATTGCAAAATGCAGTATCAGGGGATGCGGCCGAAGACCATTGTGGACTATACCAGGGAACCGTTCATTTACCGTCCGGGGAATGTCCGGGTAACCTTTGACTACAATATCCGGACCGGACTGTGGTGTACGGATTTCCTGAACCCGGACTGTCTGACAGTGCCTGCACCGGATGCGGGGATCATCCTGGAAGTCAAGTGGGATGATTTCCTGCCATCCATCATACGGGACGCCGTTCAGACACCCGGAAGAAGGGTTACAGCCTTTTCCAAGTATGCACAGTGCCGCATGTACGATTGACATATATCCGTTCATGCTGATTGAAAGAGAGGAGTATTATCATGACATTCAGTGATATTTTCAAATCCAATTTCCTTGCCAATGTGACCTCTGTAACCGTGCTGGATATGCTTCTTGCACTGGTCCTGTCCTTTGGTATCGGCCTGTTCATTTACCTGATCTACAAGAAGACCTATGCCGGTGTCATGTATTCCTCCAGCTTTGGCGTGACACTGATCGGCATGACCATGGTTTCCACGTTTGTAATCCTGGCGGTCACAAGCAATGTAGTCCTTTCTCTGGGCATGGTCGGCGCACTTTCCATTGTGCGTTTCCGTACAGCCATCAAGGAACCGCTGGATATTGTTTTCCTCTTCTGGGCCATTGCTGCCGGTATTGTACTTGCCGCCGGCATGATTCCGCTGGCTGTGATCGGCAGTGTGATCATCGGGGTTATCCTGCTGGTGTTTGCCAACCGGAAGAGTCATGTGAATCCCTATATTGTGGTTCTGCAGTGCGACAGCCAGAGCAGTGAAAAGACAGCTACGGAATTCCTGAAATCACACACCAGCCGCCTGAATGTCAAGAGCAAGAGTGTGCAGAAGGATGCCATTGAACTGAACCTGGAAATCCGGCTGAAGGATCAGAACACGGATTTCATGAATGAAGTTACAGAGATCAGCGGCGTGCGCAGTGCAGTTCTGGTCAGTTATAACGGGGACTATATGGGATAAAGCCTCACGGTTCTGAAGGGGGAGAAGAGCAATGTCAACACATAAGTGGATTGATCGGATCTGTGTTGCCGTGATCCTGCTTACCCTGGCGGTGACCATGCTGTTCATAAACGGCGAGCGCATCGGGATCGCTGTGGTCGTGGATGAGGATGCAGAAGGCTATGAGGCTTCTGCATGGTTCACAGACAATGACCTGAATGCAGACTGGGATACATCGGAGGCAACCACCATTACACTCAGCGGTGATTCTGCTTCGATCCGGGGGAACGGAGCATACTGGCTCAATGGCAGTCTGATCATTGCACAGAGTGGTCAGTATGTGATCTCCGGGGAACTGACGGACGGGAATATCGTGGTGGATGCACACGACTACTCCAAGGTCTGGATCAGGCTTGATGGTGTGGATGTAACATGCAGCGATGATGCCTGCCTGCGCGTCAATCAGGCGGACAAGGTGTTTGTCACACTTTCAGAGGGGACTGTAAACACACTGACCGGTGCGGCGGAGTATTCAGAGGAAGCCGTTGCCGATGGCACCAATGCGGTAATCTATTCCCATGACGATCTGACCATCAACGGAAGCGGCAGCCTCACAGTCATCGCGTCCTGCCTGAACGGGATTACATCGAAGGATGATCTGATCATTACCGGCGGTATAATCTCAGTCACGGCTCCGGCGCACGGGATCAAGGTAAACGACCGGTTCCGTTTCACAGGCGCGGAT
>ONWQ01000069.1 GCA_900321565.1 uncultured Eubacteriales bacterium | reverse complement strand
CAGGCTGCGGATCTTCCGGGTTGTCTCAACCCCATCCATGTCCGGCATACGCCAGTCCACCAGGATCAGTGTATACGGATCCCTGCGCGCCTGGTGTACATTGAGCATGTTCAGGCCTTCCTCACCGGATGCCGCAGTCTCACAGACCACGCCCGCCTGACCAAGGGTCAGCTGCGCATGCTCGCGTGCCACCGGATCGTCATCGATCACCAGCACGCTGATTTCGCCCGGGTGCATGTCGCCCTCTTCCATGGCATCCTCGCAGTGGTTTGCCTGCACCAGGGTAATCGTGACCACAAAGGTTGTGCCCTTGCCCTGTTCACTCTGCACCTGAATATTCCCGTTCATCATTTCCACAAGGCTCTTGGTGATCGGCATGCACAGGCCCGTACTGCCATACTTGTTGGTACGGGATGCGTCCTCCTGACTGAATGCTTCAAACAGATGCGGCAGATATTTCGGACTCATGCCGATCCCGGTATCCGAGATCGTGAAGCGCAGTGTGATCTTCCCGTCAAAGCGTGCGGTTTCCTCCACACGGAATGAGACGGTCCCGCCCACCGGTGTGAACTTCACAGCATTGCCCAGGATATTGATCAGGACCTGCCGCAGTTTCATGTCGTCGCCGATAAGGTAATCGCAGTCCCTGCACTGGGTGGAATACTCATACTTCAGGCCTTTTTCACGGCACTGACCGCTGATCATGGTATCCACCTGCTCCAGTGTCTTGGCAAACGAGAACTCTTCATTCCGAATGGTCATTCTGCCGGACTCGATCCGGGACATATCCAGTATATCATTGATGATGCTCAGCAGGTGCTGCGCGCTTGTGCCGATCTTATCCAGGTACTCCCGGGTCCTGGACGGCAAATTGGGTTCGCTCAGCGCAATCCGGTCCAGTCCGATGATCGCATTCATCGGTGTGCGGATCTCGTGGCTCATATTGGACAGGAATGTGGTCTTTGCCTTACTCGCTTCCTCAGCCGCGCTCAGGGCAATCCGCAGTGTATTGCTCTGTTCCAGCGTCCTGCGCATTTCCAGGTCCACATCCATAAAGCACATGCTGACCGCATGCACCACATGATCCTCCCGGTCCTCCGGATGGCGCACACCGGCAAACCGGACCATTTCATACGCCTGTTTGCCGTTCCGGTTCACCTTATAGCGGAAAGAAACCACGCGTTCATTCTTCAGGCCTTCCCGGATCACATCCGGCTGCATGAAATGCAGGAAGTCCTTCCTGTACTTTTCCGTCACATACGCGTCCGCATAGTGCTCAAGCCCTTCCACGAACGCAAAATGCTCTCCGACCTGGAAGCCATGCTTCAGTTCCGGATGAATCTGATAGCACACACCCTGGTTCGTGTCCAGCTCAATATAGTACACTCCGCGGTAGTCAGAGGAAAGCGCAGTGATCAGACGTTCCTGTTCCGTGTGCTGGCGTTCCTGCTCCAGAAGCCGTTCCTGGAGTTCCAGCCGGCGTTCCAGTTCCTGCTGGTGTGCCTCGGCAGACTTGATCCGCATCATTTCCGTGATGTCCACGCACATGCCCAGCGTACAGAGCCTGCCTGACGGATCGTGGAACTTCAGTTTCGTCGTCTGCAGGTTCCGGATGACCTCCCCGGTCGCATCGGGCACATTTTCAAAGAAGATGTACGGCTCGTCCATTTCCAGGGCTTTCCTGTCATCTTCCGTAAAATGGTCTGCAGTCTCCCGGTCAAACAGTTCATAATCCGTATGCCCGATCACGCCCTGCGGATCGCTCTTGTGTGCATACTCCGCAAACGCCTGATTGCAGGCCAGGTAGCGTCCTGTCTCCGCATCCTTGGAAAAACTCATGGCCGGCATATTCGACAGAAGCGAGGCTACGGACCCCATCAGGTCAGCCAGTCTGGCTGCCGACTGCACTTCTTCCGCGAGCCTGCGGTTTTCGACTTCGGCACGCCGTGCGTCCTCGAGCGCCTGGCGGACAGCCTGTCCTTGCCGGACATCCGGCATCCACATCCTTGAACCCGCACACCACGCCCATCTTGCCGCCAGGCATATTGACCTTGGCAAATTCAATCCGGAAATAACGCTCACTGCCGTCCGACATTTTCCGCAGATAATTGACCGAAAACTGTGGTCTCTGCTTCAGGCGCGCCGCAATCACTTCGATTTTCAGTTCTTCCTGCAGTCGTGCCTGGTCCTGCTCGGCAACGGTCGTGCGTATATAGTATTCCTTGGCCTGGGAATACTTCATCCGGTTCAGCGCGTCCCGGATCGGTTCTGCGTGCATGGTCGCGCCGTCCGTGTCCCCGCGGTACAGGGAAAAGCTCTCCGTCTCCACGTCCCGGATCAGCCAGACAGTATGATACGCTTCGCTCAGCGCCTCAATCACAGCCTTGCGCACTGCCATGTCCGACTCCATGCGCTCCCGCTTTTCTGTGATATCCGAGATAAAGATATAGAAGATCCCGCCATACATGTCCGTCTCAGTGTACTGGCCATAGTCATCCACCCAGCGAACGGAACCGTCACGGCGCAGGATCCGGAACTCCACATGATCCGTGGCGCCCTCATTCTTTCCGATCTGCGCGTGTATGCTTGCGTTCACGGCTTCATAGTCATCCGGGTGCACCATGCCCCGGAAGCTGAACCCGGTCAGGCGTTTGAAGTCCTCCATATCCTGCGCGCCATAGATGTCCAGCACACTCTGGTTCGCATACAGGAGTTCCTCGTCTGGGCCATCGCGGTAGATGAAGAATCCGCCGGGCATATGTCTGCCAAGCTCTTCCACCACCGGCATTGTCGTCTCATTGAGCTGAAACCGTTTTCCAAACATGTCTATCCCCCTCACAGGGTTTTCTTTGCTTTACCCGTTACCTAAAGGTCACACGCTTTTTCCGGCATTCCCGCGTCCGCGTTCAGCCGCCGTTTTTCACGCCTTCGGAGCGTCCTGCACATCCACGCGGGCACTGATCAGGCTTTCCAGTGTTTCAAACAGCACTTCCGGCTGCACCGGCTTACTCAGATGTGCGTTCAGACCAGCCTGCAGGCTCCGCTGAACATCCTCATCAAACGCATTGGCCGTCAGTGCTATGATCGGGACCGCACGCGCATCAGTCCGGTCCAGGGCACGAATCCGGCGTGTTGCTTCCAGGCCATCCATTTCCGGCATGCGCATATCCATCAGGACTGCAGCATAGTGGCCTTCCTCCGACGCACTGAACATATCCAGCGCGATCTTTCCGTTCCCGGCCACATCAGCCTGGACGCCGCGGGTTCCGAGAATCATGAGCATGATTTCCGCATTGATCTCAACATCCTCTGCAAGCAGAACATGTAATCCTTCAAGCGAACAGACCGGTTTTTCCGTCTCTTTCCGGGCTGCCCTGCGCTGCATGGCAGCCTGATACTCATCCAGAACGGATGCCGTGAACACCGGCTTGGACAGGAAACTGTCCACGCCTGCCTTAATGGCTTCCTCAGAAATATCGTCCCAGTGGTATGCCGTCAGCAGAATGACTGCGGATTCGTCGCCAATGCTTGAACGGATGGCCCGTGTCGTCTCGATCCCATCCATGTCCGGCATCTTCCAGTCCATCAGGATCAGTGT
>ONWQ01000016.1 GCA_900321565.1 uncultured Eubacteriales bacterium | reverse complement strand
TTCCTGAAGCAGATCCCGGAGCTCGGCGCGGGAGAGCGGTATTTCAATCTCCAGCTGTGCTGCACTGCTGAAGAATCGCTCGATATGCTCATCCAGCGCAAAAATATGATAATGCCGGCAGGGACCGGCGTCATATACGCCATCACCGAACCAGTGAACCCGGTCATCCATGGGAATCATCATTCTGTCAATTTCGTCGTATCTGCCTTCATAATACCCCAGTGTACGCATACGGATGCCCTCCTCTGCTGTCAACAGTGCAAGCAGAGAATAGCAAGATCATGGGGTTGCGTCAATCATTTCACAAAAAGAGTGATGCAAAAAAACAACGTCTGAGGCATACCGGTGCAGGTATTGTACAAACAAAAAGGAAGCCCCGGCCGAGGCTTCCAGAACATACCTGTTTCAGGTCTTTTTCTCAGGGCTGTTTGCCGATGTAAGCAAGGATACCGCCGTCTACGTACAGAATATGTCCGTTGACAAAGTTGGATGCATCAGAGGCAAGGAATACGGCAGGCCCCTGGAGATCTTCCGGAGTGCCCCAGCGTGCGGCAGGGGTCTTCGCCACGATAAACTGATCAAACGGATGACGGCTGCCGTCAGGCTGACGCTCGCGGAGGGGAGCCGTCTGGGGTGTGGCAATGTAGCCCGGTCCGATGCCATTGCACTGAATGTTGTGCTCACCATATTCAGAGCAGATATTGCGGGTCAGCATCTTCAGTCCGCCCTTGGCAGCGGCATAGGCGGAAACAGTCTCACGGCCCAGCTCACTCATCATGGAGCAGATGTTGATGATCTTTCCGTGTCCCTTTTCGATCATGTCGGGAATCACGGCCTTGGCACAGATGAATGGTGCATTCAGGTCGACATCGATCACAGCGCGGAAATCGGCTGCGGACATTTCAATCATCGGGATTCTCTTAATGATACCGGCATTATTGACAAGAATATCAATGACACCGACTTCTTCTTTGATCTTGCGAACGGTTTCCTGGATCTGATCTTCCTTGGTCACGTCGCAGACATAGCCCTTGGCTTCAATACCGGCCTGACGATAGTTTTCAAACCCGCGCTCAAGCTGAGCTTCACCGATATCATTGAAAACAATCTTGGCACCGGCTGCTGCGAAAGCGGAAGCAATCGCGAACCCGATCCCATAGGAGGCACCGGTGATCCATGCTACTTTTCCATCAAGACGAAAATCATTCATGTTCATAATCTTGTTCCTTTCTGCGCTCAGCGCAATGCGGTCGTGGGAATGTTGTCCATATCATCAAAGGCCTGGTTTTCGCCGCCCATGGCCCAGATAAAGGTATAATTGCTGGTGCCTGCACCGGCATGAATGGACCAGGACGGGGAGATAACCGCCTGTTCATTCTGCATGACAATATGCCGGGTTTCCTGGCCCTGGCCCATCATGTGGAAAACCACCTGATCTTCGGGGACTTCAAAATAGAAGTAGATTTCCATTCTGCGTTCGTGCGTATGTGCCGGCATGGTGTTCCAGACGGAACCGGGAGCGAGCACTGTCATGCCCATGGAGAGCTGGCATGTCTTGAGCACGGAGGGATGAATGAACTGATTGATTACGCGTTCATTGCTGGTCTTCATGTCACCGCATGGACGCTTGGCAGCGTCTTCCAGTTTCAGAAGCCGTGTCTCATAACTGGTGTGTGCCGGGGCGGAAACGAGGTAGAACTTGGCCGGCTTGTCGGCGTCCTTGCTTGAGAAGAGAACTTCTCTTGCGCCCATGGTGATATAAAGACAGTCCTTATAGCCGAGTTCGTACACCTTGCCGTCCACTGTGACCGAGCCTTCACCGCCCACATTGAACATGCCGCATTCTCTGCGCTCCAGGAAGTATTCCGTACCGAAATTCTTCCAGATATCGATCCCGTCATCGATGGAAACCTGACGGGCGACGGGCATGATTCCGAGGGTGACCATACGGTCCACATGGCTGTAGTACGCCTGAACCGTATCAGGCACGAACAGTGTTTCAATCAGGAATTCCCGGCGGGTTTCTTCCGTGGTATAGCGTTTGAAATCATTGGGATGGCAGGAATAGCGGATATCCATATTCTCTTCTCCTTTATGCTTTGATCCTGGCGGCAACTTCTTCCAGATGCAGTCGTGCCTGCTCCGCATTCTCGGGGGTCGTGTCCTCGAGTGTCATGGGCAGCTGCTTTTCCATGGCGAACCGCAGAAGTGTTTCATAATGCATGACACCCGTACCACAGGCCTGGGAATGAACCTTGGGCTTGCCCGGAATCACCACATAGTCTTTCATGTGCAGCACGCATACCTTGTCACCGAGACGACGGATCGCATCCTCAATCACGGCATCGGCCTGTCCGGCCTGTGCAATCTCCGGAGAAATCAGGTTCACGGGATCCAGAATGATCCGCAGATGATCGGACGGAACCATCTCCAGCATGCGCACAGCACGGTCTACTGTGGAAATGATATGATCATGGACCGGCTCCACGGCCAGCAGAGCATCGGCTTCTTCTGCATCACGAACAATCGGACGCAGTCCTTCCATAAACAGCTGGAAAGCTTCTTCACTCTCCCAGGCGGGTTCTGCAAACTGGCTGTTTTTGGCGGCATGGGTTTCTGTACCGACCAAAAGCGCATTCATCTTTGGCGCGAACCGGAGGTGCGCTCTGTAGATCTTACGAAGCCGCTCGCGTTCTGCCGGGTCCGGGTCTGCAAGATTGAGATAACAGCCGAGCACTGCACAGGACAGTCCGTTCTCACTAAAACCTTTCTGAAGACGTGCAGCAAGCGCATCAGTCAGCAGCTCAGGCGCATGATCCATGGTAAACCCGGGCTCCGTTTTGTGCAGAGCCAGATGAATGCAGGAAAAGCCCTGCTGCTTTGCATATCCAAGCCGTTCTTCCAGCGTACCCGGGGCAGTGTCATGAAGACGGATACCAATATTCAAAAGATCAACCTCCTTATGTAAGCCGGGACGGAAACTGTGCCGTGGCGGACTTTCTTCCATGTCATCCTATCAGCAAAAAATGCCTTCTGTCAAGGGAAAAAGCAGAAAAAACGGGCCGAATTCAACCCGTTTCCGGACCAGAGACGCATGGCACAACGCAGCCTGCATATATCGCTGTCAGGAGCTCCGGAAACGATACTGAGTGGTGTGCGTGAAGATAGCCAGGCTGCCGTGCACAGGCATGCCGGAAGTCCGGATGCATGATTGCAAAGACAGCCCGAGTGTGATAAGGTAATCCCAGAAACCCCAGTGGTTCAAGCATCAGACCGGGGCTGACCGGTCAGAAAGACAGGGTGAAGTGCGATGCAGGGAAATGTGAACAAGAAGGAAATGCAGACACTGGCAGTCCGGGCATGCGAAACACTGATGAAGAAATTCGAAGCCAAGGATCTGCCGCCGGTTGGTCGTTTTCATTACCATCAGGGTGTGTTTCTCTCCGGTGTGCTGGCCACCTGGAAGCTCACGGGGGATGACCGTTATATCGAGTATGTGAAGCAGTATGTGGACAGCTGCATTCGGCCGGACGGGAATATTACCGGATTCAATCCCGGGCAGCTGGATGATCTGCAGCCGGGTGTCCTGCTTTTCCCGCTGTATGACCGTACGCATGATGAGCATTACAGGATTGCAATGGATACGATTGCATACTATATGAACCATCATCCGAGAACCCCGGAAGGCGGATACTGGCACAAGGCATGGTACCGCAATCAGATGTGGCTGGACGGACTGTATATGGCAGGCCCGTTCATGACCGAGTATGCTGTCCGGTTCCATCATCCTGAAATGATTGATCAGGTTCTGTTCCAGGCAAGAATGATGCGGGAGAAGACCCGCGACGAACGTACCGGACTCTGGCGGCATGCCTGGGATTATGAGCACAGACAGCCCTGGTCGGATCCGGTAACGGGTAAATCACCGGAATTCTGGGGAAGATCGATCGGCTGGGTACCGGTGGCCCTTCTGACAGAATGCGAACTGCTTCCTGCCGACGATCCGAGACGCACCAGTCTTGCGTCCATGGCTGTGGAGCTGCTTCAGGCAGTGCTGAATTATCAGGACAAGGCAACCGGCATGTGGTACCAGGTTGTGGACAAGGGTGACCAGCCGGATAACTGGCTTGAATCCTCCTGCACCTGCCTGTATGCGGCAGCGCTTTGCATGGCAGTGCGGCTCGGGTTTATGGCGCCTGCTGCACTGGAACCGGCACGCCATGCCTGCCAGGGGATTGTGGAACGGCTCGGCGAGGATGAGAACGGACTCCTGATCGGGAATGTGTGCGTCGGCACAAGCGTTGGTGACTATGCCTATTACTGTGCGCGCCCGACCAGCACGAATGACCTTCATGGCGTTGGTGCTTTCCTTCTGATGTGCACAGAAGCA
>ONWQ01000310.1 GCA_900321565.1 uncultured Eubacteriales bacterium | reverse complement strand
CTCCTGCAGCTCGGCTTCCGCATCCGGAGCGCTTTCGTTTTCAGCAGATACCGTCTGTGTACCTGCAACGGAAGCCAGAAGACGGAATGGTCTTTCATGGAGTCCGGGATTGCCCGGGGTTGCTTTGCGGGGCGTGCCAGACAGATCCGGAAGCGTTACGCGGATGGCAGTGGTTCCGGCCTGGACATGGGCAGCGGACTCTGCTTCCGGCGGGCAACAGGCGGCACTGCCAGGGAACGGCAGAAAGAGAAAACAGGAAAGCATGAGCCCGAGGCAGAGGCGCGGGAACGGTTTGCGTTGCATACTCATTGTACAGCCTCCATGGGAATGAATCCGCGGACAGCCTTGCCGCTGAGTTTGGATTCGATATAGTAGTAGTTCTGGTATTCGGCGAGAATGGTGACTTCGGTGCCCTTCTTCAGCTTACCAAGACTGGTCGCATTCCGTGCCGGATCATCTGTCAGTGCGACTGCCTGGGTCAGGGCTGCCTTTTCTGAGGCAAACGCGAGTACACCGGTCTGCGGAACGGTGCCCTTGATTTTCTTTGTGCTCACGTACCCGACACGTACGCTGCCCTTGCTGGTTTCGTACATAACCAGCAGGAAGTCACCATCACTGCCGGCTACCTGGACCGCACCGTTGGTACTGACGTATGCCTTGCCCTTGGCTCCGCGCAGTGCCTTGGTGGAAGGTGCGGCATACACCGCAAGCTTCTGCTCGCGCTGGAAGGCGGCCGTGGTGAACACCAGCTGCGGGAAGGCAGAGACGGGTGCCGTGACAGACGGTGTTTCAGCGGGTACGGGCGGTTCAGGCTGTGGTGCTGTGGCCGCAGGGATTGCAGTCGGTTCAGGCAGTACAGGTGCTGCAGCGTCCGGCGGCAGTGTGAGACGGATGAAACTGGTATTGGAACCGGCAGCGGCGGTAAAGACGCCTTTTTCAATGAACAGTTCAATCCCGCCGATCACTTCAGTTCGGCGGTTGTAGAAATTGATCCGGTCCAGATTGCTTTTTTCATTCCCGGTCAGGGGAACGCTTTCAAGCCCGTGAACGACGGAGTCTGTCAGGGCCAGTGCCTGGCTGCGCAGGATCGCATGGTACAGCGCTTTCAGTTCGTCTGTCATATCCAGCGCGAGATACTGATTCCGCTTTTTCAGGTAATTGATGTTCGTATAAAGCCGGGCATCGCTCAGGAAAACGGACAGGATCTGGCCGCTCTGTGCATCGATCGTCACATACAGGTCGCAGTCTTTATCTGATCTGTACCTGTACTGCTTCTGGTTGTTTTCCTGATCCGAGACACTCAGATGCACAAGCACAAACCCCTGCTCTTCCAGTTCCCGGATCAGACGGTCCACGTTGCCCTGGGATACCTGCTGCTCTGTGACATAGTCCTGCAGGTTCAGTACCACAGGCCGGAAACGACGTGCGGATTCCGGCTGCTGGAGATAGGGCTGGAGCGATGTATGGTCCGTGGTTACTGAGGTTTTCCACTCGAGGTTCGCCTCACACAGGACGGTTTCCGTCTTATGCGCATCATGCAGCGCAATCCCGGAGTTGCCCCGGAGCTGGGCTTCGAAATCCGTGATATCGGTGAACGCCTTACCGTCCACGGTATACACGCGGTGTGTCCGGTAATCCCATTCAGAAGATGTGTAGTTGGATATGTTTGCATCGCAGAGCAGGTAACACACGCCTTCGGATTTCTGAAGATGAACGGAGAGTGTACCGCTTCCGGTCTCGGTTTCAACCCAGACAACCGGGCCGGTTGTATCCCATTGTTCCACGGCTCCGGTTTCCCGGTTCAGGCCGTAGAGCGTAAGCTGATACCCGTATTTCCGGTTCTGGCCTGACAGGGGTACGCCTGTCACGGTCACCATTTCCGAATGCCGGTCACCATTCAGGTCACATACGACGGCACTGATCAGTCCTGTGCAACGGGATGCCAGTGTATCGGCCAGATGATAGGCCTTATTCTGAACGGTCTGGGATGTCACAACACCGGTCCCGGGGACGACCTGCGTGTTCAGGTATTCATAGAACCGGGAGATATCCGGGGTCAGGCGCACTTCAAAGCGGTCCCGGGTCTCGATTGTGGCTGCAATCTCCTTTGCCTTTTCGGGATCATCGGTTTGCGCGGTGCGTTCCGCCAGAATCTCATCGTTTCCAAGCGTACAGGTGAATTCCCTGTATTCAGGGTCTTCAATCTTCAGGGGGATTGCCCTGTCTGTACGGGTGCGGCGGAGTACTCCGTCCGGACCGGTCTGGTTCACAGACTCGTATCCGTCCTCGTCTGTAAGCAGGACCCATGCGTCCGGGATGCCTTCCCCGGTTTCATCGTCCAGTACGGTAATCTCAAGAATCCGCGGGTGTGAGATTTCCACATGCTCAGTCAGAAGTACCAGGCGATGGTACCCGTCATCATAGGTCTGATCGGTCACAAACAGGGGCAGGGTGCCGTCACCGGTTGTCTGAGGTTTGGATAAATTGAACGGATTGATATAGAGCTGCTTGATAATGTTCATGAGCGTGCCCTTGTCTTCGTCAGGCACAAGATCATCAATCATCCGGACGGCATCGCTGACGTGCGTGAGTTCGGAAGACATCCGAAAAATATGCTGAACAATTTCAGAGACAGCACCATGCATGAGGTAATAGGCTGTAGCTTTTCCCTTAAGGTCCTGACAGGTTTTGTGTCCGTCCTTGACGGCATCATCATATACCAGGTCCAGAACATTGCACAGAACATTGTACTCCGCCCAGGTTTCCACCATGGAATCGGCAGTGATATCAAGCAGTTCGAGTGCCGGATTGTCATCACTGTCCAGAACAAGCTGATCGAAGATCAGTTTGAACGTACGCATCCAGGCCTCATCTTTGGTCTGCTCATAGTCCCTGAGGCCCGGGCCGACTGCGGCAGGGGAGGAGTAGCGGCTGGTGGTGGAGGAGGCAGAAAAATGCCGTGATCCGGAAAAGCCAAGGTTTTCTGATTCCTCAACAACTGCGCCTGAAAAACAACTGTCCAGAAGCAGAACCACACGCCCGGGAATCTGCTGCACCTGGCGGACGATCTCTGCGACGGAGACAGCATCCTTGTCGTTGGCACTGTCCTGGAAGGAGATATCTCCGTTGCCGTGCATTTCATGCCCGACGTAGTTCCCGTGTGTACTGAGATAGATGTAGGTTATATCATTTTCATCCGCGCCGCAGTGCACTGCGGCACCCAGACCGTCCATGGAATAAAAGGAATAGGGATTCGGGAGTGATTGAACCTCCACGGGCTCATACTGACTGTAACTGTTCCCGAAATTGTTTGCAATGAGCTTTGCACTGCGCTCGATGATATCCGCATATGGCACGGAAGAATCATCCTTGTTCTTGGTGCGGTAGAGTATGAACGCACGCCCCCGGGCACGCGCGTCAAACACGCCGGTATAGTCTGCACTGCCACAGTTGAGTGTAGTGGCATGAACGCGCAGCTGAGGACGATCTTCATTGGTCGTTGGATGCACGGACGGTCCCGGATCCTTATATGTCAGGTGCACGGTCAGTATCTGTGCGGTATCCGGTGAGCCCAGCGACATTTCTTCCTGACTCACTTCAATGCCGTTCCTGCCCTCAAAGCGGAGACGGAGGTTTTCCATGCGCGACTGCGCATAAAGGCCGCTTCCTGCGACGTGGTAGACCACAATCCGGGCATCTGCCTGTCCGTCCGGGGTCAGGTTCTCATAGGTGACCTGGATCCGAAGGGCAGGCAGCATTTCCTCTGCCTGTGCGGGATGGGACGACAGGCAGAGCAGGAGCAGAACAGGAATGAGCAGTATGGCCAAGAAGCGTTTCATGTCGGGGTATCCTTTCCTGAAGGACATGAACAGGTATAACGTTATACCCGTGCAAGCCCGTATCAATGTCTGCAGTAGGTTGATTTGTATTATATAGGTTGAAGAAAATGTGGTCAATGGAATGGAACATTCAGAACAAAGGCGATGCAGCGCTCAGGCAGAGGTCCTGTTCAGGATTCTTTTGATCCGGACCGATTCATGGTACAATAATAGTGAATATGCAGTCCGGTATCCATACGCGGGCTGCGGCGACAGCAATGAACTGGAATCTGATTCCGGAAAGAAGGCGAGAACATGTTTCGTAAAGTTTTCTGTGGGCTTCTGGTAATGTGCCTGATGATGACCGCTGCACTCGGTGAGGGTTTGGAAAGCCTGACAGACCAGTTTCCGGGGCAGGTCTTTCTGGATGATCAGGCTGTGAACACCATCTATCGCATGGATGGTCAGCCT
>ONWQ01000169.1 GCA_900321565.1 uncultured Eubacteriales bacterium | reverse complement strand
TTTGCCGTCCCGCTTTCGGCCGGTTTCCAGCTGCCCCGGCTCTCTGTGCGTGCGCTGTACGGTTTGATCTCCGCTTCAAAGGTTTGTCTATGATAGGTCTAATGATATAAGCTGCCAAAAACGATGTCAAGAGATGCAAATGTTTTTATAATGTACTCAGACTTCCCACATGGGAAATGACCTTCGAACCTTGAAAAATCTATAAGAACCAAGCTTCAAATATGATTAGGAAGCCCTCAACTGTAGTGCATGCTGATAGCTGATCGGAAGACGCTGGATGAAACTGGACACAAATTCGTCCAACTGGTCATCAGATAGTCCGAACTTCTCCTGGATCATCTGCAGCATGATGTCAACGATGAGCTGAAGCGCATGGCCAAAGGTAATGTCTGCCAATTCATCGATCATGAGAAGGAACAATTCGCTGATTGTTCGCTCATCGCAGTTGTTCCGCTGCTGCAACGACAACAGCATATACCGGATAAAGACCAGAGAGACGTGAGCTGTCAGTGCATCATAGGACAGGCTGTGACATTCAGAACCGAGATTTAGTATGGACTTGCAGGCTTTGAAGAAGACCTCGACATCCCAGCGCTTTCCGTAGATCCGCAGGATCTCTTCCTCTGACAGAACGGTATCGGTACAGATAAAAGCAATCCAATCTTTCTTCTTGTTCCGGTTTCTGACACAAACGATCTTTGCCGGAAGTGACTGACCATTCTTCAGGGAGATGTTGACTTTCACCGACAGCAGATACTTGGAGCGGCCACGGCGCTTCTTGCACATTCCGAAGATCTGTTTGATATTCATCCGTTTCCCTTCATATTCATAGAACACTTTCGATGACTTCTTGATCATAGCGATAGTGTTCAGTCCACATTCGTCATGGATTCGGATGATATCTTTGGGATTGGCGAACCAGGTATCGAACAGAACATATCTGGCGCTGTGTCCGGCTTTGATGGCTGTTTTCAGCATATCCAGCATGACATCAGTGGCTTTGCTGAGCGCATGTTTCCGACGTTTGGACGCCAGGGATCTTTGGTCGAACTGCTTTGTGACGCCAACCATGTTATGTGCTTTTGATGATCCCAACAGACGTCCAAGGATCGGAAAGAAACTGTTTCCGTCAGACCATCCCAACGTCAGGAGACGGAAACCGCGCTTGTACTTCATGGATACATGGTCGAATACCCGGGAACACAGTTCTGTTTTCTTCCCGCCGGTTCTTTTGAACAAGGTGTCATCTATGATGAATACATCCTGACGATCTTCCCCGGTCAGCTTCCGGATGGACCCGTTGACAATTCTTGCTGAAAGCAGACAGGTCAGTCTTTCCCAATTGGTCTTAACCGAATTCAGAAAGCGGTAGACTGTGTTCTTGCCGAAGGATTCAGAGTATTGTCCAGTCATGATCTGCATATACATGCTACGATCGCAGAAGACAAGACACAGGAGATAGCGAAAGATTTTAAAGGCAGAGTGTCCTTTCTGTTTTTCAGCGCGGCATGCTTTGAGAAGATCCCGCACCTTGTAATCGGTGAAGAATTTCTTCAGAGTTCCAGTGATTTCCATCTGTTCATTTTCGCTGATCTGTGCTATGCTTGTCATGGCAAAAGCCTCCTGTGGATGATGGTTTGTTAGCACTTACATTATACCACTTTTATGAGGCTCTTGCCTTTATTTTTCAACGTTTTCAGCTATTCTTTGCTTGGTTTCTATAGAGTTTTCAAGGTCTGATCCACATTATTCATGTGGGAAGTTTGAGTAATGTACTGGGATCCACACGGATCTGCCGGTGCCTGCGGGACAAAGCAAAACATAATGTTTTTAAAGTTTGCGGCGTGGCTACGGTCACGTCGTTTGCTTTACCATCGGCTTACAAAAAGGTTGTGGGTAGTCGATGCAATCTGCGCAGGGATTTGCCCTTGATGATGAAGAGAAGCCTGTAAACGCTTCTCTTCATCGAGCTCCCTGCAGGGTTCTCGCTGCGCTCGGTCAGCTTCGCAATAGTCATCCCCCGGCGCTGCCGCTATGGGGACTTCTTTGCCCGGTACGCTTCTGCCTCGCTGCTTCCGTCACTGGTGGCGATTCGACTACGCGCTGTCGGAGACCGCAATGAATAAACGAAGTTTATATAATTGCGCCACTTTGCAAACTTCGGGGGATTATCCAACCGTATCCACGACTTCGCTGTTCCTGCCACAGCTGCTTGTTAACATTTGGTATTCACCAGGTTTTCCGAGCATTTTATCGCATAGGGCGTTTTCAGGGCATACTTCAGATGCTCGGAAAGTCATTTGGCTATTATGCGCAAAAATATGAGCGGATTGCATGCCTTAAATCGTCTTGACATTCTTCGTTTACACGCATATAACATGTTTGTACTATTTGACGAAAGGAACCGAAGTATGAGCGCAGATGATTTCATGTCTGTTTCACAGGCAGCAGAGAGATGGGACGTCACGATACGCTGGGTTCAGACACTGTGCCTTGAAGGCAGGATTGACGGAGCATTCCGCATTGGAAGAGCCTGGATCATTCCCAGAAAATCTGAAAAGCCTGTGGATGCGAGGATCAAAAGCGGAAAATATATCAAGAAGAAGGACAGTGATCGGTGATGGCCATTCCAACCAATATCCAGACCCTGCTCTCCGGCAATGTTGTGGAGTGGGCACGGATTGAGTTTAAAGAATCCTGGAAGCCGGAAGCCTCACTGAAGACCATCACCGCTTTTGCCAACGACCTGGACAACTGGGGCGGCGGCTATCTTGTTGTTGGTGTGGAGGATGATAACGGCAGGCCGAAGTATCCCATCAAAGGGACTGAAGCTCTCCGAGGTCGATGATATCCTGAAAGACTTACTGAACAAGTGCAAGATGATCGAGCCGGACTATTTGCCTATTGTTGCGCCGGTGGATTATGACGATCACACCAAACTGATCGTTGTATGGTGTCCAGGCGGAGCGGTTCGTCCATATCGCAGTCCGGCTGCGTTTGCTTATGAGAAAGGCAAAGCAATCCCTTCAAAGGAAACAATTTACTGGATCAGAAAAATGGCCAGCACCATTAAGCCATCAACACAGGAAATGAGCGATCTGTTTACACTGGCCAACCAGATTCCATTTGACGACCGAATCTGTCATCAGGCGGAAATGACGGATCTGAACATTACGCTGATCAAGGAATATCTGAGGGAGATCAACAGCGCTCTGTTTGACGAAGCAAATTCGATGGATTTCAACCGGCTGTGTGTCAGCATGGGTATTTCCAACAGCATGCCGGAATTTATGAAACCCAAAAATGTCGGTCTTCTCTTTTTCAGTATGGAGCCCGAGAAATATATCCCCTGCGCCGAGATTGACGTTGTTGAGTTTCCGGAAGGCGTCGGCGGAGACCGGATTGAAGAAAAGGTATTCAAAGGACCGCTTCACCAGCAGTTACGGGAAGCGCTGCAATATATCCGAAACAGAGTTATCAAAGAGCGTGTCATCAAGCACCCGGACCGTGCGGAGGCTGACCGTTTCTTCAATTACCCCTATGCGGCAATCGAGGAAAGTCTCGCTAATGCCGTGTATCATAAAGCGTATGACATACGTGAGCCGATAGAGGTTCGGATTGAAAAGGACAAGATCGAAATCCTGAGCTTTCCCGGCCCCGACAGGTCTGTGACCGTCGAAGCGCTGAAAAGCTTCAACGTATTTGTACGCCGTTATCGAAACCGGAGGATCGGCGACTTTCTGAAAGAACTGCATCTGACTGAAGGCAGGAATACTGGTTTCCGGAAGATCCTGAATGCATTGGAGAAGAATGGTTCTCCGCTGCCGGAATTCATTACGGATGATGATCACAGCTACTTTATCACCCGGCTGTTTGTCCGGGAGGGATTCTATGCTGAAGCAGCTGTCAGTGACAATGGCACAGAGAATGGCACAGAGAATGACACAGAGAATCTACCTGTAGGCGCTTCTGCTTTTCTGAACAGTTATAAGCAGGCAAAGCGAGTGACAGCGAAAAGCCTGATGATCGCAATAGCTGCCAAAGCACATATTACAATTGCTGAGATGACGCAATTGTCAGGTGTTAGTGAGCGAACCGTCAAGCGTTATCTGAAAGAAATGCAGGAAGCAGGGATATTGACGCGTAAAGGCAGCGATACCAGTGGAAAATGGGTTTTAAAATAAGGTGTGTTTGAGGAATGCCGTGAACTGTGATTCCCCATGATGTGCCGGTTTTTTGACAAATTCGCCTATGCGTTAAAATTGATGCGCTGTCTCCGGAAGCGCTCCTGGGCATTGCCCGAAGGGCGGAGGGCTGCAGCCGGGTGGACTTCTGGTACAGGAGCGGCACAAGCCTGGAGATGAGAGATCCTGACAGGAGCACACTGGAAGCGGCAGCCCGCGAAGCACCGGAAACACTCTCGGCGGCATGCTGGGGAATGCAGGTGGAGCGCGTGAAGGAAACGGAACGGCTTCTTAGCGTGACGGCCACACACTATGTGCGGGACATCTGGTGCAATTTCTGCACAGGCGGGAGAAACAAGGAAACAGGTGCAGAGCAGCTGCTCTCCGCTTTTGGATGCGCGAAGGGTGAAGCGATCGGGTTCGGGGATGAGGACTGTGACCTGGGCTTTTTCCGGGCCTGCGGCTGGGGTGTGGCGATGGGAAACGCCGATGCCGCCACGCTGGAAGGGGCCGACTGGGTGACGGGAAACTGTGATGCGGACGGAATCGCGGAGTTTCTCGAAGAGCAGGTTCTGCCCTTCAGATGACAGGGATAAAAACAGAGCATGATAAAGGAGAGAAGGCCCCCGTGCACAGAGGGGGGCCGAAATGCATGAAGATACTGGTATGCGGGTCTGCGAATATAGATGATACCTATCAGGTGCCGCACTTTGTCCGCGAAGGGGAAACACTTTCTTCCGAAGGATATACAAGGAATGCCGGAGGCAAGGGTCTCAACCAGGCGATTGCCCTGAGCCGGGCCGGGGCGGAAGTCTGCTTTGCGGGCGGCATCGGCCGGGACGGCATGTTTCTGATGGAGGAACTGCAGCAGAACAGGGTGGATACCTCCCGCCTTCTGATCCGGGACGAGGCGACCGGTCATGCGATCATACAGGTCACGCCGGACGGGGAGAACGCGATCCTGCTCTTCGGCGGTGCCAACAGGAGCTTCCGTGCAGAGGATATTCCACGCCTTCT
>ONWQ01000513.1 GCA_900321565.1 uncultured Eubacteriales bacterium | reverse complement strand
TGCGGATTCGACGCCCTGTTCGGGGCCGGAAGCATACTGCTCACCAAGCTCAGTGCCCAGCAGTTCGCTCATGGCAGGCAGGGTGGAGACCTTCGGTCCGATGGTGCCCAGGATGGTCAGACGGCCGTCTGCTTCATAGGACAGAGCGTTGGGGATGGAGCAGTTGGCGATATCAATGGAACCGGAAGCAACATTGGTCAGCTTGTCGGCTTCAGAAGCGCACTGCACATAGGTGGCCAGATCCTTATCACCGGCGATGGCGTTGACGAAGGAAGTGAAGATCATCTGTGTGGTGCCGCCCAGGGAGCAGCCGATCAGCACCTTGCCAGGATTGGCCTTGAGGTATTCAGCCAGTTCGGCAAAGTTGTGATAGGGCGCATTGGGGCCGGCAATGATGGCCTGCGGGCCACCCAGGTTGCAGACACCAACGACCTGCAGATCGTCCTTGACGTTCACATTGGTCATGCCGGTGAACCACTGGATGATGGCACCGCCGTGAGCCACGCCCAGGGTCAGGCCGTCAGCCTTGGCATTCTTCAGGGTTTCCATGCCGACTTCACCGGTTTCATAGTTGGTCACGATGAAGTTAGTGCCGGGGCAAACTTCTGTGAGAGCCTGGGTCAGGTAACGGGTATACAGGTCAGAGCCGCCACCGGCTTTGGCAGGTACCACAAAGGTTACAGTGTCGCCGGATTTCCAGGCGTCAGCCATGGCGGGTACAGTCAGGCTCAGGCAGAGCATGGCAGCGAGCAGGATCACAACGAATTTCTTCATGAGAGGCTACTTCCTTTCTCTCGTCCGTAAGGAGTATTTGGTTTGGAAACAGGTACCCTGGTTACGGCATCATGATACTGAGTCCGGGCTCGGTTTGACAATTCCCATTTACTTGTATATAGTATGCCTAAAAGTTGTAGAACAGGAGGCAACCATGAACCTGGATCAGCTGCCATATTTTATAGCAATTGCATCTTATGGGAGTCTTTCTGCCGCATCACGTCACCTGAATGTGACCCAGCAGGCACTGAGCAGCTATCTGACAGAACTGGAAAAAACTGTGGATATGCCCTTGTTTTTCAGAAACAGTCAGAAGCTCTATCTCACGGATGCCGGCAGACGCTACCTGAAAACCGCCCGTGAAATCCTCAATGTTGTCGGCAGAACACGCAACACCATTGAGATGCTGGGCAGAACGCCGGATGAAGAGCTGCATGTAGGCATATCCCCCCATACCGGGGCTCAGCTGCTGGCAGAATGCATGCTGGAATTCACGCAGCGCTATCCGCGTGTGCGCCTGATTCCGCATGAAGGCTATTGGCATGAGCGCAGAAGGTTGCTTGAAGCCGGTACGATCCTGCTTGCACTCACAAGCATGAATGCAGAATCAGTACCGGGGCTGCAGAGCGTACCGGTCTACCGGGATGAATTCCTGCTGGCACTGCCTGCGTATCATCCGAGAGCGCACCGGGTCCGGCATTATGATGCGTTGCCTGTGGCGGATCTTTATGACTTCAGAGATGAGGTTTTTGTACTGCCGTCCCCGGAGATCGCAACATACAAGATTATAGAACCGCTCTTCCGTCAGGCAGGATTCCGGCCGACCGTTGCGGCCTCCTCACCGAATATCACCATGCACGCGACACTGATCCGCACCGGAACCGGCATCGGATTTCTGCGCTACAGTGAGGATACTGCCTTCTCCTTTTACCGGCTGAAGAATCCACCCTATTCCTATAACGGGGTGGTTGCCATGCCGACACATGTCTTCAGCGAACCTGAACGGTATCTGATCTATCTGATCAACAAACATAACATGCTGGAGCACAACGTCAGGATCAATTCGGATATGATCCAGGATATCATCCGCGAATTCGGTGACATGGAGTATCTGGGGGAGCAGCTTCTATGAATACGAAAATTCTGGAATATATTATTGCCATTGCGCAGGAGCGTACCATCTCCGGCGCGGCCGAGCGCTTTTACCTTACGCAGCCTGTGCTCTCACGTCATCTCCGGAAGATCGAGGAGCATCTGGGCGCGCCACTGTTTCTCCGGCAGAAGGAGGGTATGGTGCTGACGGAAGCCGGGCGCGTGTTCATCAACAGTGCACAGAATATTCTGCATCTGGAAAGTGAGCTGGAGCATGATCTGCGAACCATGCGGGAACAGGAAAAGAATACCCTTCGGGTATATATGGACTATCCTTATACGGATCAGCTCACTGAGTATCTTCTGCCACAGATCTGCGAGCAGTATAAGGATGTGCATATTCGGGTTGCATGCATGAAGACAGAGGAAATTCTGGCGAACCTGGCTTCCGGCGAGCAAGGGATCGGGATCCTGACCGCTGCTGAGCGGAGAGTTCCCGGACTGGAATACGTTCCTCTGTATACGGACGCGCAGGTTGTGGTAAAACCGGAGAACCCGGAGGCAGCCGAAACG
>ONWQ01000133.1 GCA_900321565.1 uncultured Eubacteriales bacterium | reverse complement strand
GTCATCAAGCAGCTGAAGATGCTGGATACCATCTGGGCCCTGATCCTCCCCAATGCCGTAACCATGTACTACGTGCTCCTGATGCTGAACTTCTTCCGTGGCATTCCCAAGGATATTGAGGAAGCTGCAGTCGTCGACGGTGCGGACTGGCTGACCACCCTGGTCAGGATCTATCTCCCGCTCTCCCTGCCTTCCCTTGCTACGATTACCCTGTTTATTGTCGTCGGGCACTGGAATGAATGGTTTGACGGCATGATCTACAATAACAAATCCTATCACTACCCACTCATGACCTTCCTGCAGTATCAGATCATCAATTTCAAGACAACAGACCTGCGTCCTGAGCAGCTGATGGCTGACCCGACCCTGGCTGAACTCAATGGCCGGGCCATCAAGTCTTCTGCCATTATTCTGTGCACACTCCCTGTTCTCGTTTTCTATCCTTTCCTGCAGCGCTATTTCATCTCCGGCATTGTTGTCGGCAGCGTGAAAGGCTAATCCCTTCCGTATGGGTTGCCTGAGGTTCAGGCTTAACCATAAACGATCAATCTATTTAGGAGGAACAAACCATGAAAAAGATGCTTGCTCTGCTGATCTGCATCTGCTGCCTGTTCTCCATGACGGCGTTTGCAGAAGACGAACCCATGCCTGAAATGACGCATGCCACGATCATGTTCAGACAGGGACCCGTTCGCTACATTGAAGGCGACAGTCTCTATGACAACATCTACATCAACGGCTACAGAAATGACCTGAACATTGACCTCGAGTATGTAATCCATGCCACCGGCGATGAATATACTCAGAAGCTGACCATGGCCATCGCTTCCGACGACCTGCCTGACATTCTGTACCTGCCGATCGCTGAATACACTCAGCTGGCCCGCGCTGGTAAGCTCTGGCAGATGGACGACCTGATTCCTCAGTATGCCAACGAAATCACCCTGAAGAACTTTGCTTCCGACGGTGGCGCCATGATGGAAGCCGCCAAGGTAGACGGCAAGCTCTTCGGTATCCCGGTAGGCTGCTTCCGCAACTGCCCCTCCAACTTCCTGTGGATCCGCGCTGACTGGCTCGAGAACCTGGGCCTGAAGGCACCTGAATCCTTTGAAGATGTTGTGGAAATCGCACGTGCTTTCGCAACCGGCGACCCCGACAAGAATGGTGTTGACGGTGACACTTATGGCCTGTGCCTGAACAATGTCATGGCCGACACCTCCAACTTCGGCACTGCTGAAGGCGTTCTGAATGCATTCGGCGGTTCTCTCCAGTATCGTGCCTGGACTGCTGACGAGAATGGTCACCTTGACTATGTGCCCGTGGAAGAAGGCACCCGCAAGGGTCTGGAAGCTCTGGCCGGCATGTTCGCAGAAGGTCTGATCAATCCTGAGTTTGGCGTATCTGACGACGATGTAGTCGGCGAACTGATTGCCAGCGGCAAGTGCGGTATGTTCTACGGTGGTGAAGGCATGTCCTGGAGCTACGGCCGTGACTCCATGGTCAACTGCCCCGGCGCTGACTGGATCTGCCTGAATGCCCCCAAAGCCGGCGGCGGCGTTGCCAGCCCGATCTGCTTCATGTCCTACTCCTATGTCTATGCTGTCAACAAGAATTATGAGCATCCTGAAGTCCTGCTCAAGCTGATCAACTTCTTCAACAACAAGATCAACAATCCTGAAGCTACCGAAGAACTCCTCGCTGAGTGGGGCGTTGATCCTGAGACCGGTATCAACAAGTGTGCATATGCCTATGGCATCGTCGATCCTTATGGCGACAAGTCCATCGGTTACAATGCTACGATCCGTCAGGCTCTGAGCGGTGAACTCGATCCTTCCGAACTCATGCCTGAAGCATATCGTTACTATGTCCCGATCAAGCGCTACATTGACGAAGGCTATGCCGAGAACGGCGGTTTCAATCCTGACGACCTGACCGCATGGCAGTATTACATGATCCACAGCTTCGAAGGCTCCTGGACCCGCTATGCCGAACTCGCCGATAATGGCCTCATCATCATGTCCGCTTACTACAATGATCCCACCCCGACCATGATCAAGAAGTGGTCTTCTCTGCAGGCAATGCAGGAAGAAACCTTCACCAAGGTCATCTCCGGCAGCGAAACCATTGATGCTTTCGACAAGTTCGTCGAGCAGTGGAAGAGCCTGGGTGGCGACACCATCACCGAAGAAGTCAACGAACGTTTCGGCAAATAATCCTCTCTTTCCCGGAACGGACCCACTGAGCCGGGTCCGTTCCGGGTACAACCTTACCGTTTATCTCACATCGCGGAGTTTGTCCCGGCCTGGCCGGACAGGCTCCGCCATTTTATAGAATTTTATAGAAACGGAGACTCCCAATGCTTGATCAGAGAAAACGCACCATACAGGAAGCAGAAACCTATATTCAAACCCATCTCAGCCTTGTAAACCCGGAATACAGGCCCGCATTCCATGCTGTTGCTCCAGTCGGCTGGATCAATGATCCGAACGGCTTCTGCTGGTTTCATGGTCAGTATCATCTGTTCGGTCAGTATCATCCATACAGTGCCAAGTGGGGTCCCATGCACTGGGGACACTGGGTCAGTCCTGACCTGATTCACTGGGAATGGGCAGGTGTTGCGATGGCGCCGGATCAGGAGTATGATCAGGCAGGTGTATTCTCCGGTACGGCCCTTATCGAAAACGATGTACTGATCGTCATGTATACGGGGGTCAGTCTTTCTCCGGACGGCAGACTCATTCAGCAACAGTGCATTGCCCGGAGCAAAGACGGATATCACTTCGAAAAGGACCCGCGCAATCCTGTGATCCGTTCGGAAGATCTTCCAGCTGATGTCCCGGCTGATGATTTCCGGGATCCCAAGCTGTTCCGCACACCGGATGGATACCGTGCAATCATGGCTGCCCGGAATGCTGCAGGCGGTGAACTTCTGGTATACAGTTCTCAGGATCTCGCCAGCTGGAAACTGGCAGGCACCTGTACGGAAGGTATCAGCCGCATGCTGGAGTGTCCGGATTATCACAGAATCGACGGAAAAGACCTCCTGGTCTTCTGTGCCATCGGTCTTCCTGAAGCCCCAGGTCACTTCCCGAGTCCGCACACAGCTGTTTACATGACCGGCAGTATGAACGATCAGTATACCGCCTTTCAGGGCATCAGCCCTGAAGCCGTGGACATGGGCCTAAACTTCTATGCACCCCAGGCAGCAGACACCCCGGATGGCTGTATCCTGACCTCCTGGATGCCAGGCCCTGGCGGCACCATCCCAACGGATGACCTTGGACATCAGTGGGCAGGCTGCATGGTGCTCCCGAGACAGCTGCATATCCGTGAAGACAGACTGTACCAGAAGCCTGTTGAGGCAGTCCGGAAGCTTCGCAGAAACAAAATCAGTATTCATCAGGTCATGGAGCCTGATCAGCCGTTTATCGGGAGTCATGGCAAATGCTTCGAGTGGGAACTCAAACTGAAGGCTGATCACAGTGTCCGGATGGAACTGTTCCGCAGTGAAGGCAATGGCTTCCTCGTCACCTGGGATCCGGCCTCAGGTATGCTGACCATGGACCGGAACGGCTGTGGACATGATATGTCCGGCAAAGCTCCGGAACGCGTCACCGCGCACCTGTTCACTCCCGGAAATGCAATTACTCTGAACATATTTGTAGATACGTGCACGGTTGAGCTCTTTGCCAATGAAGGCGAGCGGGTCATGTCAGCCAATGTATATCCAAAGGGCAATACCTATACATGGGCAATACTATCTGACGGTCAGTTTGAAATCACGGGTGACTGTTATGAACTGGCTGCAACCACAGAGGTCTGAGTTATGACATACAGGGAATTGTTGCAAAGGCTGACAGATCTGCGCCTGCTTGCTGTTCCACCACTGTCTGGTGAACGTTCAGGCAACATGTCAAGTTTCGATCGCGCTTCCCAATACGATCCGGCATCTGATACATACCGTTGCTGGGGAGCCAACGATGATGGAACGGGCTGTATCCGGAAACTCGATGACGGGACCATTGTGGCCTTCGAACAGGAAGGTCCGGGGGTCATCTGGAGAATCTGGAGTGCCCTCCCGGAGCAGGGACATATCCGAGTCTATATTGACGAGAATCCCGTTCCGGTCATTGATGTTCCGTTCATCGACTGGTTTGAGCGCGAGCCCGGAGAGGTCCCGCCGCTTAATTATTCGGAGCTTTCCATGCGTCTGTCGCGCGGCCGCAATTCCATGATCCCGATTCCCTACCAGAAATCATGCCGTGTCGAACTGGCACCCGGATGGGGCGCATACTATCAGTTCACCTATACACAGTTCCCGGAAGGCACTGTCATGCCGGATTATTCAGACCGCTTCACACGCGACGGCCGCTTTGCCCTTGCTGAGACGGACAGACTGCTCTACGACCGCGGCGAAACACCTCTGCCCGGCAGACCGGTATCCGTCAGCCGCAGTATCCCTGCAGGCGAACAGGTTGAGGTACTCTCCTGTTCCGGTTCCGGCGCTGTCTCTGAAATCCGTATGCAGCTCCCATGCGAAGCAGCCCTGAAAGCGCTGGAGATTGAGCTCTTCTGGGACGGTGAGTGCACGCCATCCGTCTCCTGTCCGCTCGGTGAATTCTTCGGAGGAGCGCCTGGGTATGCCCGGGTGCGTACTCTTCCGCTGAGCATGGAAAGAGGCGGTCTAAGCTGTCGCTTTTATATGCCCTTTTCCCAGGGCATGCGCCTCTGTCTGCGGAACACAGGCAGTGAAGAAGGCTTTACCATACAGATGACTGTACTTCTGGACACACAGGTTCAGGATCCGGAGCATCTTCTGCGGTTTCATGCACGACATGAAACCGGTGACAGTCTGCGGGAACTGGGTACCCGGTTCGCCCCGGGCGGCGATCGCTGGCCGGACTGGCCCTGTCTGGTCACAGATGGCGGAGCGGGCCGTTTTGTCGGACTGCACATGAATATCGAAAACACATGGCCCGAACCGGAAAAGCAGGCAGACACCTGGTGGTACGGTCAGTGGGACAGAAAGAGTGTGGACTGGTGGTGGGGTGAAGGCGACGAGAAATTCTTTGTTGACCATGAGAAGTTCCCATCCACCTTCGGTACCGGCAGCGAGGACTACATCGGATACGCCTGGGCAGCAGAGCCCCCGTTTGCGAGGTTTGACAGCAGCTTTGCTGCCATGAACGCTATGCCGGTCCACGGGAACGGTCACACATCCGTCATGCGTTTCCAGATCGCTGACAATGTCCCGTTCCAGAACCATTTTGAAGCCTATATGGAAAAATACAAGGAAGATCACTGGGAGCATGGCGGTATCTGCACCTACTCAGTGATTGCCTACTGGTATCAGGCGCCTGAAAACACCAGCAAATGACAAGGAGGAGAAAAGTATGTTGTTTTATTTCCCTGAAGACGGAAGGATGGGCGACATCATCCCCTACTATGAAGACGGTGCATACAAACTGTTTTATCTGGGGTTTGGCTGGAGCAACATCACGACGCGTGACCAGCTGCATTTCGAGAACCCGTTCAAAACCGGCATCCGGGGAGGCACCGGTTCTGTGATCAAGGTTGACGGCAAGTATCACATGTTCTACTGCAAGTTCACCTTTCAGCCTTATATGCGCCAGTATGTCTGTCATGCCGTCGGTGATGATCTCGAGCACTGGACCGAACTGCCTGAAGAAACTTTCATGCCGGACGACATCATCTATGAAATGACGGACTGGCGTGACCCGCATGTCATCTGGAACGAAGAAGAAAAGTGCTGGTGGATGCTCATCGCCGCTCAGAAGAAGGGCCGCACCATGCGTAAAGGCTGTATCGGCCTGTGCAAATCGGATGACCTGCATCACTGGACCTACTGTGAGCCACTGTATGCTCCGACCACCAACCAATCCGCGTTTGAATGCCCGGACATTTTCCGCATCGGTGACTGGTGGTACCTGACCTACTCAGTCTATACTGACCGTTTTAACACTCTGTACCGCATGAGCCGCTCCCTGAACGGGCCCTGGATCACACCGGTCGTGGATACGTTTGACACCCGCTGCTTCTATGCCGCCAAGCATGGCACGGACGGTCATGAGCACTTCATGTATGGCTGGAACCCCCGCAAGGATAAGAACCTGTATGAGTTCAATCCGCAGAAGTCCCGTGGCAAGGATTATGATACCTGGGACTGGGGCGGCACCATGATCATCCATCAGCTTGTACAGCACGAAGACGGGACGCTCGGTGTGCAGCCGCCGAAAGCCGTCGACGAAGCACTGACCACGGCTATTCAGCCTGATTTCATGCCACTGAACGGTGACTGGAAACTGACCGAAAACTCCGCTGCCGTCGACTCACCTTATGGCTATGCCAGTCTGATGATGAACAGGATCCCCGAGGTCTGCAAACTGGAAGCAGATGTCAGCTTTGCCAATGCGCCCCGTGAGTTCGGTGTAGCTCTTCAGGTGGATGCAGACTTTGCCTGCGGATATTACCTGATCTTCGAACCCAACCGCGGACGTGTGCAGTATAAGACCGGAATCCGTATGTATGAAGACGGTGGCAAGATGTTCCAGTATGAAGTCGAGCAGGAGCGTCCCTTCCAGTGGAAACAGGGTACAAAGCATAAGCTGCGCGTTTTTGTGGATGACAGCATTCTGCTCATGTATCTGGATGATGTCGCACTGGGCACCCGCATGTTTGACCGGAAAGGTTTCAACTTCGGTCTCTTCGTCTCTGACGGAAGTGCCCGCTTCGAAAATATCCGGATTCTGACCGTGTAATCTGATCCCGTTTCCCAGCTTTCCGGCATCCTGGTGCCTCGCACCAGGATGTTTTTTTCTCATTATGCACTGAGAACCCCGGGCCAGCCAGCATATATGAAATCTTCAGAAATATTTCGATTTCTTTTATAATAAGCAGATTTTCTGTGATATTTGCATTTTGTTCCAAGCTTAACTGTATTCCGGGAAGTATCGTTCCATTTCAGAGTTTGACTATCTTTGATCTTTGACCTATACTTTAGTCACCATCCAGAGAGGGGATCGGAAGAGAGCCCCGGAGGATGGCAGAAATGCGACCCTGCAGCGTTGGCAATATACCAATGGATACAAGGCCAAATGAATGGAGGTTTGCATTATGAGTACTTATCTTCCCAGCGTTTTCGGTGAAAACCTTTTGGATGTTTTTGATGATTTCGATCGTGACTTCTTCCGTGGCTTCAATCGTCCGGAACATGTGCTGTACGGAAAAAACGCCGGCCGTATGATGAAGACCGACGTCAAGGAGACCGATGGCGGATATGAAGTGGACATTGATCTGCCTGGTTTCACCAAGGATGAAATCAAGCTTGAGTTGAACAACGGTTACCTGACCATTTCCACAGAGAAGAGCCTTGAGAAGGAAAACAAGGGCAGAATGCTCAGGCAGGAACGGTATGTCGGCGCCATGCAGAGAAGCTTCTATGTCGGTAAGAATCTGACAGAAGAGGATATCAAAGCCAAGTATGAAAACGGCGTCCTGAGCCTGCAGCTTCCGAAGAAAGAAGCACGGCAGCAGCCGGAAAAGAAACAGATTCATATTGAAGGTTAACCCTGAACCCTGCCCGCCGGATAGCAATCCGGCGGGTTTTTGAATTCAGATTTTTCTTCACGGATTCTGCACGACCGCAGCCCCGGCACACCCGATCATGCCCGCCTCGCTGCCCAGCCTGGCAAGACGGATCTCCGCGAACGTATCCGCCAGCTGGGCATTGGCCTGGTATGCGTCTTTCACAATATTCAGCATGTACTTCCCGGCATTGGACACCCCGCCGCCCAGAATAAAGACCTCAGGATCCACTATATAACTGGCATACGCTATGGATTTCCCCAGAAAACCAAGGCAATAGCGTACGGTTTCCTCTGCAACCGGATCCCCGTCCTTTGCCGCATCCAGCACATCCCTGCATGAGAACTCCGGGATTTCACGCAGCACGGACAATCGTGCATCCTTTTCAAGGAATCTGTGCGCATTGCGCACAATCCCTGTGGCAGATGCCATCTGATCCAGACAACCATAATGGCCACATGTGCACCGGAGCGGTTCTTCCGGGCAGATCACGGTATGCCCGATTTCACCGCCAAGTCCCTTGGCGCCATACAGTATGTGCCCCCCATCCAGAACAATTCCGGCCCCGACGCCGGTACCCAGGGTAATCAGCATCAGGCTCCTGTACCCTTTGCCACCGCCCTGCCAGTACTCCCCCATCGCGGCCATATTCGCGTCATTTCCCGCAGTCACCGGGATGTGCAGAAGCTCTGACAGCTCCTTCTGCGGATTGAATCCCATCCAGCCAAGATTCACACAGCGCTCCACATAGCCATCACGCCGTACAGGACCTGGTATCCCGATCCCGGCGCCTGCCATCTGTGCCCAGTCCCATCCCTGTTCCTCAGCCATACTGCGTATGATCCGACTGATATCCGGCAGGATCCTTCTGCCATGGTCAGTCAGGTCTGTCTGCACTTCCCGTTTCAGCAGCAGGCTTCCGTCCTTCAGGAATGCGCCCAGTTTGATCCCGGTTCCTCCGACATCGATCCCCCAGTAAATGCTTTTCATGCGCTCTCCTGCTCCTGTCTTAATTTCAGCCCTGACAATACCTCAGATTTCACCGTTTCCCTCATCATACGTCCTGTAAGAAGGAATACTCCATTTCCAGAGAACTGTGCCAGGTTCCGGCATTTTCACGGATTCATTTCTGATCTTTCCGGTTTCCGTTTCCGGATTCCACCGGACCATTGTACTGCATGATTCCGCCTATACTTCTCACATCCGTATATCCCTGCCGTTTCAGCATTCTGACTGCTCTGCGGCTGCGCATGCCGCGCAAACAGTATACAAATACAGGCTTTTCCTTGGGTGCAGCAAGCCGGTCCAGGTTTTCCAGAGGGAGATTCACTGCGCCCGGAATATGTCCCTGTATGTATTCTTCTGCATCCCGGACATCCAGAAGCACTG
>ONWQ01000324.1 GCA_900321565.1 uncultured Eubacteriales bacterium | reverse complement strand
GAAGAAAAGCCCCTGCGGCTCTTTCCGGATATGGATCACCGGGATGCGTGGGAGGACCTGGCGGAGGCGTACAAGAGGGAAATCCGGAAGCAGTCGTGCAGGCATAACAGAAGACATGGCGAAAGCATGCTTTCACGGCAAGCCCGGGATGCTCTTAGACTCAGGCGCGGTACATATTCGTACATGATTCTCAGGCCCTGGAAATCCGCTGTGCGGATTCCGCTTGCTGGTATCATGACAGAGACTCAGGCAAACTTAAAAGGATCAAAACAGCACTCCTGAATCGATGCGGGTCAGGAGCGCTGCTGCTTCTGGGGGGATGGTCGCCTCATGGTATCCTTTCTCATGCTTCAGCAGAACTGTGCATTCCTGATTCTGTAAGAATGCAAACCAGCCACATGATTTGAGACAGTGCGTCAGCTCAGTGCGCATCAATGGCCTGATGCGCACTGATCCCTCAAACTGCCGAAGACGGGATGAGTGCTTCCTGTTTCCGGATTCGTCAATCCCCGGTTTCAGAAAGCGGATGCCGTGACTCAGTCCGTGGAGACCAGACGGACATCATCCAGACGGATCACATCACGGGTGTTGCATGTGCGCGGAGTAACGGACAGACCATGCAGGGAGAACATATCTATATGTCGTGCCCAGATGCCGCAGGCATCGACGTCACCATGCGCATTGCTTTCCGGATAATCGGTCAGGTGTTCCGGAATATGTCCGGGGATGCGGATGACTTCCTGATTGTCCCGGTAGCGTATACGCAGATCCCTGAGGTGCACTGCATACAGTGGCCGCCGGATCAGCTCACCTTTCCGGTTTCTGGCAACAAACCCGGTGAGTATACAGGGAAGCTCCACATCGTCGGCCTCAATCCTCTCAATGCGGATGTTTTCTATGCCACCACCCCAGTAATGGTTTTCATCCGGGACATCCGTATACGGATCGCCGCTGCGGTTGCGCATGTTCAGGCATACATAGACGGGACACAGGACATGATGCATGCTTATATCCCGGACGGATATATCCTGAACCCAGCTGCCGTCACAGGATTCAATGGAGATTCCGGAAACGGAGCCCGGATAGATGCCGCTCAGTTTCAGTGTGCAGCGTTCCATGATCACGTGCTGAATGGGGTGTACGGTTTCCGTGCCGATCTTCAGCGCGTTCATGACTGTCTGAATCGTACAGTCACGCACATGAATGCTGTGCATGGGCCGTCCGGTATGCAGCGGGTTTTTCAGTACAATCCCGTCATCCGCACAGGAAATATAGCAGTGCGAGATCTGTACGTCACAGCTTCCGGTTATGTCGATACCATCCGTATTGGCTACATGACGGTTGTCATCAATGATCATGTCATGGACCAGCACACGGTCGCAGGTGTCCAGGTTCAGTGTCCAGCACATGGAGTCTTTCAGACACACATGGTCAATCTCCAGGTCCTGACAGTGATCCGCCCAGACCATATAGGATGGCCGGCGGAGGGTTGGCCTGCCGGTGCCATACCGGTCATCGACATAACGGATCCTTTCCCGGTAAAGTGTGCGTACGGAACCGGGGAGGGTATTGAGCTGGTCCTTTTCATGACATCCCGGGAGCATGGTTACTTCATTCGGTGTGAGAAGCGGTTTTTCCCGTGGCTCATGGACGAACCATTCACCGCATCCGCACAGTGTGCCACCGCCCGTGATCCGGACATGGACTGCCCGGTCCAGATGCAGCAGCGCACCGGTGCGGGACTCATCACCGTGCCGGTGGAGGTCATCAAGCAGCAGGTCCTTTGTATTGCGGGAGGCACGGATACAGGCGTCCGGTGCGATAAACAGTGTGGTATGGTCCGGCAGTGAAAACATGCCGGTGATATACGTGCCTTCGCGTATAAGCAGGATTCCGCCCCCGCGGTCTCTGAGAGCATGGTATGCCTTATGGAAAGCCTCGGTGCACAGGGTACGGTCGTCCGGGATTGCACCAAAATCACGGATGTCGAGAACTGAGTCTCCCTCAGGCAATGCCTGCGGTGTAAGGTAGTCTGAAACAGGAATGTCCGGTGCGTAATCCCCCGGATAAACAGAACCGAGTTCAGGATAGGAAGGCATTTCTGTGGACATACAGAGACCTCATTTCTGAAAACAGGCCGGAACAGAAGACTGCCCGGCCTGGTCTGTGATGGATGATTGCTTATTTCTTATAGGTATCCCAGGCAGTGGTGAACTCGTCCAGAACATCCTGTCCGCCCAGGGCGAGCCAGTCCTGACGGATGACAGCACCATTCCGGGGCAGGATACGCAGACGCGGGATGCCCCAGTTGACGCCTTCAATGGCTGAGGTAGTCCAGCGTTCTTCGCCGACAAAACTGTAGAGGTTCGGGAAGTCCTTGACAATCTCGGTCAGGTCCCAGAATTAACCGTCATCAATCATATCCAGAATGCCCTGGTTTTTCAATACTGAGCTGTTGGCGGCGATCACCATGGGCAGGGCTCCGGAGGCAATGGTGGTGGTGATTTTGTCCACATAGGACTGGGTAGGCACAAAATTCACGTCCAGTGTGACACCCAGGTGATCCCTGATATAGGTGTACCATTCATTGCTCATATCGGGTGTCTGGTCTGAGAAGAGTTCTTGCATCATGGTAATGGTAAAGGGTTCTTCAGCCATCCATGATTTGACGGGACGGCTATTCAGGTATGCGAAAAGAAGACGTACTGGATGCGGTGAACTCTCTTCTGGAATGAATCATCAGACATGGGTGACGGGATTACGGACGTTGCATTTCTCTGCGGTAGTGTGGTTACGTATGGATATACGCCGTGCAACGGCAATCTTCCGGCTGATTGATTATGTCCTTCAAAGAGAAAACGGAGTATACAGTGATCGAACACACAGGGAAGATGAGTGCGATGATGCCGGGAATATATGCCTGCTGTTGCCGGTTGTAGGAAGCGCTGTCGGACAGAAAACAGCTGCCATGAACCAGTGCCGGATGGCATGAACATGAGACAAAATCGGAATATGTCCCAGAATGATAGCATGAATGGGACATACTCTGGTTTTGTCTCTTTTTTTGCGGAAACCATGACCTCTATAATCATGACAGTTTCATAAATCATACATGGATCTGAGCGTCCGCGATGAGGGAGGAAATGAGTAGGATGAAAAACTGGAAAAAGAGTCTGGTACTGCTGACCATGGTTTTCATGCTGAGCACTCTGTGTGGAGCACTGGCGGCTGACGGTGTTTTCTATGGCCAGAATGATCATGGTGTAGGTGGGACCATTAAGGTGGCAGTTACCATGGAAGGTGACACGATCAAGGCAATCAAGACCCTGGAACAGAAAGAGACGCGTGGTCTTGGAACCACCGCCATCATGCAGCTGACCAAGGATATTGTCGCAGCCAACTCAACGGATGTGGATATTGTATCTGGTGCAACGCTGTCCAGTCTTGCCTTTACCGGTGCTGTACGTCAGGCGGTGGAGGAAGCTATGGAGTTTGATCCCACCGTGGACGTTGAACTCGCAGAGAATGAGTACCTGGGAATCAGTGATCAGGGCCTCGGCGGACGGCTGATGGTCAAGGTCACGATTGATGACGGGAAGATCACCGGTATTGAGGTCCTCGAAGCGCATGAATCCGAGGAGATTGGTGTAGTGGCACTGGATACCCAGATCCCGAAACTGGTGGAAAGCAATGGTGAAGCCGTGGATGTCATAACCGGTGCCACGATTACATGCAATGCTCTGAATGAAGCGGTGGCTCAGGCCATGGCAGCTTCTCAGGAATAAGAATCCATTACAAAGGGAGGCAAACATCATGAAAAAGATTATCGCACTGTTTCTGACACTGATGATGCTGTGTGCTGCACTGCCTGTGCTGGCGGAGGAAGGCACTGACTGGATGCCCGAATGGGACCGGGATGCTGATGTGGTTGTTGTTGGTTTTGGACCTGCCGGCGCTATGGCTGCCAAAGCTGCCCAGGAGAATGGTGCCAGTACCCTGATCCTTGAGAAGGCCAGCAAGGAATTTGCAGGCGGTTCCGCTCCGTCCAGCATGGGCTTCATCAAACCCTATAGTGTCGAAGAAATCTTTGACAGTGCCCAGGGACGTCTGACTATGGAAGATGCCCAGCGGCTCTATGATACTGAGAATAAGCAGTTGGACTGGATGTATGAGAATGGCCTTGAAGTGGTCAATTCAACTTCAGTGGGCTATGGCCGTGGGTTCTATGATGTGGTTGTCAAGGGCATTGAAGCTCTGGGCATTGAAGTGCTCTATGAAACACCGGCAGTGAAACTGATTGCTGATCCCTTCACGCATGAGGTATACGGTGTTCAGTGCAAGCAGGCTGATGGTTCTGACCTGTATGTCCGTGCCAACAAGGGTGTGGTACTGGCCACGGGCGGATATGCAGCCAACAAGGACCTGATGACACGCTTCCATTTTGCGGACATGATCGATTATGCACTGGCTGGTGCTTCCACACAGACAGGGGATGGCCTGCTCATGGCTGCCGAGATCGGTGCCGGGCTGGATGGTGTGAGCAATCAGCAGATTGAATGGTATGGGTATTCCTACAAGACGGCCACTGATGAGCTGGGGACTGCAATCCTGCACATGGGTCCCGACCTGGGTCCGGATTCCCGGATCTTTGTCAACACAAAGGGCGAACGGTTCATGGACGAGGAAATGTATATTGTGCATACCAAGTGCCAGCTTCCTTTCCTGGACTATGATGGTACATTCCCGGTCTATAACGGTTACTTCAATCTGCCCATGTATGTGATTTTCGACCAGGCCATGCTGGATGCAGGTCCTGTGGGCCCCCGGGATTACTTTTGCGGTTTTGCCTCCATGTACAATGTGTACAACTGGAGT